>JAFKLU010000357.1 GCA_017304105.1 Sphingomonadales bacterium | reverse complement strand
ATCGCGACGATGACCGAGCAACTCGCCAGCGGCGATCTCGACAAGCTCGCGGCGCATAACCGCTATCTGGAACTCAAATATCAGGAGGCGAAGGAGCTGGGGGAATAAGAATTACGCTTTCCGTAAAGGCATTTATGTCTGCCGAATTGCGTCGCGCTCCCGCAACCGCACGCCGAGCCGAGTCACTGGCGCGACGAATTACCCTTGATGGGTTGCGGGCCGGGCACCAATCGCTAAGAGTGAAGTTCTGCGGGCCGGGCCCCTCTGGCGAGTTTGACGACCCCCTTCGTCTCTCGTGATGTCGGACCGCATCGGGTGACACCGGTGCGCGCGTCTGGCACCCCCAAGCAGACACCAAGCCGCCCGGTCGTCACCCGACCAATCAAACGCTATCACAGGCGTCGCCTCAACCAGCGTCCCTCGCTCAAGATCGTTCGCTTCGAGCGAAAAAAGGCGGGCGCCCCCCCCCTATCCCTTCGCGCTGCGCAGATGCGCCACCGGAGAGCCACGGCGCTGGCCGAGCCAGAGCTTGACGGTGAGCGCGCCACCCGCAAGCGTCTCGATCCGCTCCACCGCGATGCCGGATGCCGCATACCAGGCCGCGATCTGCTGATCGGAAAAGCCGAGGCGCGTGTGCGCATCGCGCAGACGCAGTTCCTCGCGCTCATGGGGCGCGAAGTCCACGATGAGCAGCCGCCCGCCGTCGCGCAGCGTGCGCGCCACTTCCGCGATCACGCGCTCGGGAGCCTGTGCATAGTGCAGCACCTGATGCAGGATCGCGGTGTCGGCCGATTGGCTCTCGACCGGCAGCTCGTTGAAATCGCCGGCGAGAAAGCGGACCTTGTCCTCAATCTCCAGCGGCAGATTGCCGCGCGCCAGCCGCAGCATCTCAGCGCTCCGGTCGATCGCAACGACACTCGACGCGCGCGGGGCGAAAAGCGTCGCCATTCGGCCAGTGCCGGTGCCGATGTCGAGCAGGCGCCCGAGCGGCTCGTCGCCCAGAATCTCCGCCATCGCCCCCTCGACCTGCGCCTCGGGCACGTAGAGCGAGCGCAGCGCATCCCATTCCTCGGCATGGACGGCGAAATAATCCTCGGCAGCGCGCGCCCGCTCGGCCCGCACCGCCGCGAGCCGCGCCTGATCCGCCTCGATCCACAGCGCCTCGCTGGGCGCTGGCTCGGCCGCGTCCAGAAAGGCGAGCAGCGCGTCTGCGGCCGAGCCGGCACACAGGCTGAGGAAAACCCAGCTGCCTTCCTTGCGGCGATCGGCCAGCCCCGCCTCGACGAGGATGCGGACATGGCGCGAGACGCGCGGCTGGCTCTGCCCCATGACGAGCGCAATCTCGCCAACCGCCAGCTCCATCTCGCGCAACAGATGGACGATCCGAAGACGGGTCGGATCGGCCAAAGCGCGGAAGAGATCGAGCTGCCCCTGCATCGGCCAATGGTGGGCCATGCAGGCCGCCCAATCAAGACCGGCCGTTCCGCAAACGTTAATTTAGGGTTCCCGCAAGGGATTGCGTTGCCAGCAACAAACCGATACGACTCGCGCTTGCAGGCCTTAGGGGGGGGACCCCTTCCATACGTTCTGCGCGGTATGTTTCATGAAGGGGTTAGCCCATGACCAAGACCATTGCCTTCTCGCTCGTTCTGGCCGCGTCGCTCGGCCTGGCAGCTTGCTCCAAGCAAGAGTCCCACAACGCCGTCAACGAAGCCGCCAATGTCACCAATGACGTCGGCAATGCTGCTGATAACGCCATGAATGCCGCCGGCAACGCGATGAGCAACATGTCGAACGCCGCCAGCAACGTGACGAACGCCGCGGCCAACGCGATGTAATCTTCACGCCATGGCGTGACAACGCTTTGGTGGGGCCGCCGGACATCCGGTGGCCCTTTTCATTTGGGGCAATGTCCCGTCCTAGCGGAACACCCATTGCCGGTTGAGCACGAACACCAGCACCGGCGTCACCACGGCCATGAAGGGAATGGGCGCCCAGAGCGGCCAGTGGAACGCTGCGGTGCAGAGCCACACCCAGAAGGCATTGAGCGCGAGGCTGAGCAGCGAGACGGCGCCAAAGCGCATGGCCTGCGCCAGCGGCTGCTCACGGCTGCCATGGCCACGGAAGGTGAAGCGGCCGTGCAGCACGAAGCCGCTCGCCACCGCGACCAGATAGCCCGCGAAATTGGCGAGCTGGGGATGAAGGTGCAGACCCTGCGCCAAGGCCCAGTAGACCGCCGCCTGCAGCGCGGTCACGAAGCCCCCGGCCAGAACATATCGTATGAGCTGTCCTTGAACCGCTCCCATGCCGCCCGATCGATCGTTCAAGCAAAAGCCCCGTTGCGCTTTTAAACCACTGGGCTAAGCCCCTAGCCGATGCGGCAAGGCTTCGACAATGCTACCCGAGCAACGGGCGCGCGCTTTCGCCGATGGTGGGCCACGCTCGATGGTTTCGCGCACAAGGAGTGGCGCTGGATCATCGTGATCGCCTGGCTGCTGATCGCGGCGACCTATCTCTACCGTTATTCGGCGGCGATCCACTATCTCTCGCTCGGCGATACCGACGACAATATGCGCTATCTGCAGGTGCGCGACTGGCTGAACGGCCAGAGCTGGTGGGATCTGCGGCAGCACCGGCTCGATCCGCCGCGGGGCGCCGATATCCACTGGAGCCGCCTCGTCGATCTGCCAATCGCCGGGCTCATGCTGCTGTTCCGCCTGTTCACTAACGACGCGCGGGCGGATGAGCTGGCAGTGGGCGTGGCGCCGCTGCTACCGCTGCTGCTGCTCATGTTCGCGCTGGCGCTCGTCACCCGCAGCCTCACGCGCGAGGGGCGCGGCCATGGCTGGTTCGCGGCGATGCTGCTGCCGCTCGGCGCGGCCATGGGCCTCTCCATGTATATGCCGCTGCGCATCGATCATCATGGCTGGCAGCTCGCTCTCACCGCGACGACACTGGCCGGGCTGGTGGACCGCAACTGGCGGCGCGGCGGCATCATAGCCGGCGTCTCCAGCGCGGCGAGCGTGGTCATCGGCATGGAGATGCTGGTCTATCTGGCAGGCGCTGGCGCCCTCATGGCGCTGCGCTGGGTGTTTGAGGATGGAGCGGCGCGGCGGCTGCGGCCCTATGCGTTGAGCCTCGGCGGCACCACCGCGGTCGGCTATGCGCTGTTCGCCAGCAATGCCAACCGCCTGCCGGTCTGCGACGCCATCTCGCCGGTCTGGACCAGCATCCTGGTGCTGGCGGCGGGCGTGCTCTGTGCGCTCACCTTCCTCCCGCTGAAGGGCTGGCCACAGCGCCTGGCGGCCGGGACGGTCGGCGGCGCCATCGTCGGCGGTTTCGCGCTCGTCGCCTGGCCCAATTGCCTGACCGGCGCCTATCAGCTCTCGCCCGAACTGCAGCGCAGCTGGCTCGTCTATATTCGCGAGGCCAAGCCCATCTATGCGCAGGCGCGCTCCAGCTGGGCGCCGATGATCGGCCTGCCGGTCATGGGGCTGCTCTGCGCGATTGCCGGCTGCTGGTCCGCCCGGCGCGATGCGCAGCGGCTCTGGGCCTGGGCGACCGTGATGCTGATGATCGCCTTCGCCATCGGCCTCACCTTCTGGCAGATCCGCGCCGGGCCGGCGGCTCAGCTGCTCGCCATCCCGCCGGTCGCCTGGGCCATCTGGGCGCTCATCGAGACGCTCTTCGCGGGTCGCTGGCGCGAGCGGGCGCTGGCCGTGCCGGCGTTGATCGCGGTGAGCGGCGCGATCGCGATCTACTCGGTCTATCCGATGGTGAACCGCCTGATTGCTGGCAGCGGCAACAACATGGCGGCCGCGAAACCAGCACCAGCGCCCTCACCGGAAAGGGGCAAGGCTGCTCCGGCCAACACCGCCAGATCCAACCCGGCGAGCGCCTCAGCCAATGCCATGCCGCGCGCGGGCATCGGGAACGGCCGGCAGGTCGTGCGCCGATCCGAAGCGCGCTGCCGCACGCAGCCCGCGCTGGAAGTGCTCAACCAGCTACCGCCGGCGACCATCTTCACGTTCGTCGACCTCGGCCCGCGGCTCATCGCCACCACGCATCACAGCGCCATTGCCGGCCCCTATCACCGCAACGGCAAGGCGATCCTGGACATCCATCACGCCTTTGATGGATCGCCCGAGCGCTTCCGCCAGATCGCGGCCGAGCATGGGGCGACCTATCTGCTCTATTGTCCGAACTTCCCGGAAGGGACGATCTACCAGCGGCGCAGCCCGCGCGGCTTCTATGCGCGCCTCAGCCGTGGCGAGGGCTTCCCCTTCCTCGATCCGGTGGCGCTGAAGTTCGGCGGCGAACTGCCCTACACGTTGTTCCGCATCGAGGGCGAGCCGGAACCGCGCCCGCTACCGGCGCGCCGCAAAAAAGCCGCGCAATAGGCCCCCGGCGCGCGACTCACCGATGCCGGAAAACAGCTCCGGCCGGTGATGGCATTGCGGCCGCGAGAAGACGCGCGCGCCATGATCGACACCACCGCCCTTGGGATCGGGCGCGCCATAATAGAGCCGCGCGATGCGGGCGTGGGCGATGGCGCCTGCGCACATGGCGCAGGGCTCCAGCGTCACCCACAGATCGCAGCCAGTGAGCCGATCACTGCCGAGCGCCGCGCAGGCCGCGCGAATCGCCACGATCTCGGCATGGGCGGTGGGATCGTTGTCGCGCCGGTTGCGATTCTCTCCCGTCGCGATCACCCTGCCCTCGCGCGTCACCACCGCGCCGATCGGCACCTCGTCCGCATCGGCAGCGGCCTGCGCACAGGCCAGCGCGAGGCGCATCGGCTCGGGCAGAGGGAAGGGATCGACCATTGGCCATGCCTAGCTCAACCCCCCGACCATGAAAACCGTCCGCAACGGCGGGCGTCCATGTGGCGATACGCCTTGACGATTCGCCCTGTGCCCTGTATCGGCGCCGCTTTCCGTAAGAACCCAGATCAGGATCCATTGACATGTCGCGCATCTGCGAGCTGACCGGCCGGGGCCGCCAAGTGGGCCACAACGTCTCCCACGCGAACAACAAGACCAAGCGGGTCTTTCTGCCCAACCTGCAGAATGTGACGCTGATTTCCGACACGCTGGAGCGTGGCGTCAAGCTGCGCGTCTCCACGCATGGCCTGCGCTCGGTGGAGCATGTCGGCGGCCTGGACAACTGGCTGCTCAAGACGGCTGACACCAAGCTCTCGCTGCGCGCCCGTCGCCTCAAGCGCGAGATCGCGAAGAAGGCCACGCCCCAGGCGGCCTGATCGCAGGCATATCGCTATTGCTTTGAAAAAAGGCGGTCCGCTCGGGCCGCCTTTTTCGTGCCCGTCAGGGGGCAGGTTCCTCGCTCAGCCATGCTTCAGGCAGCGCGAAGCGCAGCAGCAGGGTGCGCTGGAAGAACAGATGGTTGTCGTCAGAGGCGACCCAGAGCTGCGGCTTGCCGGCCGCGTCGCGCGAGAACGCCAGCACCTCGAAATTGTCGGACAGGCCGGGCGGCGCGAAGGTGGCGATCACCTCGCCGGTCAGCATGGCCCCCGCCGCGAGCCGGGGCAGGCGCACGAGCGAAAGGCGCGCGGTGAAGCCGTCCGCCACCGTCGCGCGGCGGTTCAGCACCAGCAGCCGGTCACCGCCGACCCAGAGCGCATCCGTCGGCCGGTAGCCGGTCGGCGGCCGATAGCCCAGATGGACCGCAGGCGGCGTCGTCGGATCCACCGGATCGCCCTGCCAGAGCAGCACGTCGAGCGCTCCCCCCGGCCCCGGGCCGCGCTCCGATATGGCCATGAAGCGGCCGTCGCCGAATCGGACGAGCGATGCGATGCTGCCCGTCACGGGCCAGTCCTGCATGGCAGGGGGCGTGACGCAGCCTTCCAGCGCAGCGAAGCCCGGCGCATAGCGGCAGATGCGCTGCAGATGCTCAAAACCGACCCAGATCCGGCCGGAGACAGGATCGCGCTGCATGCTCTCCGAATCCCACCGCCAGTTCGGCCAGTCCTGCTCTGAAGGGATGCGCGGCAGCGGCCGGATAGACGCGGCGCCCGGCCCGCCGTCGATCCGGAAGGCGATTCGTTCCCCGGTATCGCTCAGGCCCACAAACGATCCGTCAGGCTCGACGAACATGGAGGAAATGCCGCCGAAGAAGCGGCTCCCGCTGGAAAGGTGCCAGGCACCCGTGACCCGGAGCGGCCCGAAAGCGGCCGCATGCCCCGCCTCGTCCAGCGACAGCGCCCGCGCCGTCACGGGCAGGCGATCGATGGTCGCGGGCGGAAACCCGCTGGGATGGCCCCCACTGAGGAGCAGCACGAAAATAAGGAGGATGAGCGCAATCCGCTGCATTGCAACATCGCATAGCGGGAGAGCCGGGCCGGTGCCACAGCCTTGTCGCGCCGGGCTGTCCATTTCTGAACGGGCGCTAAAACAGGCGTTCAGCTTGGGTTCGACACAGAGGGTCTACAAGGGTCTCATAGCGGACGAGACGAGGCGAAGATGCCATGAAACGTTCGCTCCAAGGAAAAGATTGAAAGGAGCAGACCATGACTGCCAAGACCCTATTGAGCCTCACGGCCGCTGCGACCATGGTCGTGACTTCCCTCGGCGTCGCCACGCCCGCCGCCGCCCGCGATCATTATCGTGACTATCGCGGCGATTATGGCCGGGACTATCGCTATCGCGACCGCGACTACCGGGATGCCCGCTATTATCGCGACAACCGCTATGCCTATGGCGACCGCTATCGCTACGGCTGCAAGAATGACGGTTCGACCGGCACGATCATCGGCGCCATCGCGGGCGGCCTCGCCGGCCATGAGATTGTCGGCCGTCGCGGCGACAAGACCGCCGGCACCATCATCGGCGGCGCTGTCGGCGCCATCGCCGGCCGCGCGATCGACAAGAGCGACAGCCGCTGCCGCTAAGAATGCCCCGGATCCGCTCCCGCGGATAATACCCCGCTCCCTGGCATTGCCGGTCCTCCCCTCGCGGAGGGCCGGTTTTTTGTTCGGGCATTGGGGACGAGGCTGGAGAAGGACGCTTCCTTCATATCCAACCGTTCGGTTCGAGCGGCCGTCGAGCCCTTCGACTGCCTGCTTGCAGCAGCCGCTCAGGATAAACTTCGCCTCTCCGAGGCTGAAATCGCGATGGCTGTGGAGAACGGCAGCGCCGCGCCGATTTCTCGACTTCGCTTCTCGACACGCTCGAACCTTCGCTCGAAACGAACGGCGGAAGGTACGTGTCAGAAATCAGGGGCGCAGACCGAAAGTCCGAATCACCCCGCGCGGACTAGCCCAGCAGCGCCCGCGCCCAGGCCTTCAGATCCTCGCCCATTGCCGCGTCGCGCGCGGCGAGGGCGAAGTTCGCCTGCGCGAAGCCGAGCTTCGAGCCGCAGTCGAATCGCTCCCCATCGAACGTGACGCCGTGGAAGGGCTGCGTGCCGATCAGCTTCGCCATCGAATCGGTGAGTTGCACTTCGCCGCCCGCACCGGCTTCCTGCGTGGCGAGCAGGTCCATGACCTCGGGCTGGAGGATGTAACGGCCGGGCAGCATGAGGTTCGAGGGCGCGGTGCCGAGCCTGGGCTTCTCGACCAAGCCTTTCACCTGCGTGAGCACACCATCGCGCGCGCCGGGATCGATGACGCCATAGCTCGGCGTTTCCTCCATCGGCACTTCCAGGGCGCAGACCAGATTGCCGCCGACCTTCTCGTACTGCGCGACCATCTGCGCGAGGCAGCCCCTGGCGCGGCCGATCAGCAGCTCGTCCGGCAGGATGATCGCGAACGGCTCGTTGCCCACGATGTCGCGCGCGCACCAGATGGCGTGGCCAAGGCCGCGCGGCTCCTGCTGGCGCACGAAGATGGCGTTGCCCGGCGTCAGCCGCGTGCCCTTGAGCGCCTCGACACTCTTGCCGCGATCCGCCTGCGTGCGCTCCAGCTCGAACGCAATGTCGAAATGGTCCTCGATCGCGCCCTTGCCGCGCCCGGTCACGAAGATCATCGTCTCGATGCCGGCTTCCAGCGCCTCGTCCACGGCATATTGGATGAGCGGGCGATCGACGACAGGCAACATCTCCTTGGGCACCGCCTTGGTGGCGGGCAGGAAACGCGTGCCGAGACCGGCGACGGGAAACACGGCTTTGCGGATGGTCAATTCAATCTCCCACTGTTGAATCGCGTCAGAACAAACTGCCGCTATCCGACAACTCCGTAAAAATCCCGATACCAGTCGGCGAAGCGGTGCAAACCTTCGGCCAGTCTCACCTTGGGCTTGTAGCCGGTGAGCGCGTGCAGCTTCGAGATGTCCGCATAAGTGGCGGTGACGTCGCCCGGCTGCATGGGCCGCATGATCTTCTCCGCCTTGCGGCCGATCGCGGCCTCCAGCGTCTCGATCATCTCCATGAGGCCGACGGGGTGACTATCACCGATGTTGAGAATGCGGTTTTCGCCGCGCGGCGGCGGATTGTCCAGCGCGCCCACGATGCCATCGACGATGTCGTCGATATAGGTGAAGTCGCGCGCCATCCGGCCTTCGCCATAGACCTCGATCGGCTCGCCCCGCAGGATCTTCTGCGTGAAGCCGAAATAGGCCATGTCCGGCCGGCCCCAGGGGCCGTAGACGGTGAAGAAGCGCAGGCCCGTCTGCGGGAAGCCGTAGAGCGAGGCATAGCTGTGGCTGATGAGCTCGCAGCTCCGCTTGGTGGCCGCATAGAGCGAAACCGGCCGGTCGACCTGGTCGTCCTCCCGAAAGCCCTGTCCTTCCAGCGGCCGGTCGCCATAGACGCTGCTCGACGAGGCATAGACAAGATGCTCGAAGCCCTCGGCATGGCGGCTCGCTTCCAGCAGCGAGAGGTGCCCGGCGAGGTTCGAGCGCTCATAGGCGAAGGGATTTTCGAGGCTGTAGCGCACGCCCGCCTGCGCCGCGAGATGGACGATCCGGCGGATGCCGTTCTCGCGCACCAGGGCGCCGACCGCCGGCGCGTCGGCGATGTCCATCCGGTGGAAGCGGAATTCGGCCCGCCCATTGAAGGTGGAGAGACGTGCTTCCTTGAGCGCCGGGTCGTAATAGTCGTTGACGATGTCGATGCCGATGACGCGTTCGCCCCGCTCCAGAAGCCGGTGCGACACGGCATGGCCGATGAAGCCCGCGGCGCCCGTGACGAGGATCGGCGGCGTGTCGCTCATCGGCCGACAGCCGTGTAGGTGAAGCCTGCCGCCTCCACCGCATCACGCGGATAGATGTTGCGCAGGTCGACGAGGATCGGCGCCTTGAGCAGCGACTTGACGCGGGGCAGATCGAGCGCGCGGAAGGCGTCCCATTCGGTCACGATCGCCAGCGCGTCGGCGCCTTCCATCGCCTCATAGGCATTGGCGCAATAGGTGATGTTGGGCAGATCCTTCTTCGCCTGCTCCATGCCCTCGGGGTCGAAGGCGCGGATATTGGCCCCAGCATCCTGCAGCGTCTGCACGATGGCGATGGCGGGCGAATCGCGCATGTCGTCCGTGTTCGGCTTGAAGGTCAGGCCGAGCACCGCGATCGTCTTGCCGCGCACCTCGCCGCCGCAGGCCGCGATCACCTTGCGGCCCATGGCGCGCTTGCGCTGGTCGTTGACCGCGACGACCGCCTCGACGATGCGCTGCGGGGTATCGAAATCCTGCGCGGTCTTGAGCAGCGCGAGCGTGTCCTTGGGGAAGCAGCTGCCGCCATAGCCCGGCCCTGCATGCAGGAACTTGGCGCCGATGCGATTATCGAGGCCGATACCGCGCGCGACTTCCTGCACGTCCGCGCCCACCTTCTCGCACAGATCGGCAATCTCGTTGATGAAGGTGATCTTCGTGGCGAGGAAGGCGTTGCCGGCATATTTGGTGAGCTCGGCCCCGCGCCGGCTCATCTCGATGATCGGCGAGCGACCAAGCGCGAGCGGCCGGTAGATCTGGCGCATCACCTCAAGCGCGCGCGGATCATCGCTGCCGATGACGACGCGGTCAGGCCGCTTGAAGTCGTCGATCGCGGCGCCTTCGCGCAGGAACTCGGGGTTGGAGACGACCGCGAAGTCGGCGTCCGGATTGCTCTCGCGCACGATGCGCTCCACCTCGTCACCAGTGCCGACCGGCACGGTCGACTTGTCGACGATCACGGTGAAGCGCTTGATATAAGACGCGATCTCGGCAGCCGCGGCATAGACATAGGAGAGGTCGGCATGGCCATCGCCGCGCCGCGAGGGCGTGCCGACCGCGATGAACACCGCGTCGGCATCGGCCAGCGCCTGCGCCGCATCGGTGGTGAAGGAGAGCCGCCCGGCAGCGACGTTGCTGGCCACGAGATGATCGAGACCCGGCTCGAAGATCGGGATCCGCCCGGCGAGCAGGGCGTCGATCTTGCCCTTGTCCTTGTCGAAGCAGATCACGTCGTGGCCGAAATCGGCAAAGCAGGCACCCGAGACAAGGCCGACATAGCCCGAGCCGATCATGGTGATTTTCACGCGATCATTCCTCTTTCGCTGCGATGGACGAACCTATGCGGCCGCACGGAGACGTGGGTCCGCGACATGGATTCAGGAGGGCGCGCCGCCCCTCGCCGGCGCGCACAAATCCTTATTTGAAAGTCGGCTTGAGCACCAGCCACACATAGGCCACCACGCCCACAAGCAACAGGACTCCAACCGCGTGCATGAGGATGTTGTTGTTTTCTATTGCGTAATTGCCCGCCTGATTAGCAATGGCGCATCCCAGAGCAGGCGGCAGATAATCAATCATCCGGTCCGGCGGGTTCTCCATCGAGGAGCGCTGCAGGAATAACACAATGATGCCCGCGAAGACCGCTAGCGAGAGCCAGTCATAGGCCGTTTCCATTCACCTTCTCCGCTGGCTAAGCGCCGTAATTGATCGATCCCTCAGAACCGGGCCCAAGCGCTAGATTTTCTCTTTGAAAAAAGAAAGGGCGATTCACGATCTTTTTGGGACAGACTGTCCAGAATTACGTCAACCGCCGCGATCGGCCGGCGGATTGTCGAACGGATGCTTGCAAAGCGCATTCGAGCGGCTACGGGAACGAGGGCATTTCGGTGCCGTGGGTGGGAGCAACAAGTGCGCAAAGGGATTATTCTCGCGGGAGGCTCCGGTACGCGGCTCTATCCGCTGACCAAGGCCGTCTCCAAACAGTTGATGCCGGTCTATGACAAGCCGATGATCTATTATCCGCTCTCGGTGCTCGTCATGTCGGGCATCCGGGAGATCATGATCATTACCACGCCGCACGATCAGGGCGCCTTCCAGGCGCTGCTCGGCGATGGATCGGAGCTGGGCCTGCAGATCGAGTATGCGGTGCAGCCACATCCGGGCGGCCTTGCCCAGGCTTATCATATCGGCGCGGATTTCGTCGGCTCGGCGCCCTCGACGCTGATCCTTGGCGACAACATCTTCTATGGCCACGGCCTCACCGACCTGCTGCGCTCTGCCTCGCAGCGGACCGAAGGCGCGACCGTATTCGGCTATTATGTGAGCGACCCCAAGGCTTATGGCGTCGTCTCCTTCGACAAGGAGGGCAAGGCCGAGACGATCGAGGAGAAGCCGGCGGTCCCCAGGTCCAACTATGCGGTGACCGGCCTCTATTTCTACGATGGCAAGGCGGTGGAGCGAGCCGCCAATCTCACACCCTCGCCGCGTGGCGAGCTGGAGATCACCGATCTCAACCGGCTCTATCTGGAGGCCGGGGAGCTGAACGTGGAGCTGATGGGCCGCGGCTATGCCTGGCTCGACACCGGCACCCATGGCTCACTCATCGACGCGGCTAATTACGTCCGCATTACCGAGGAGCGCCAGGGCCTCAAGATCTGCTGCCCCGAGGAGCTGTGCTGGCGCATGGGCTTCATCAATGACGCGCAGCTGCTCCGCATCGCCGAGCCGCTGCGCAAGTCCGGCTATGGCGAGTATCTGCTCAAGCTGCTCGAAGGCGGCATCGCATGAACCTCATCGAGACCGCGATCCCCGGTGTGCTCGTCATCGAGCCGCGCGTATTTGGCGATGATCGCGGCTTCTTCATGGAAAGCTGGAACCAGCGCACCTTCCAACAGGCCGGGCTGGACATCGATTTCGTGCAGGACAATCACAGCCGCTCCTCGCGCGGCGTGCTGCGCGGCCTGCATTATCAGTCACCCGGCGCGCAGGGAAAGCTGGTCCGCGTGACGGCGGGCGCCGTGTTCGACGTCGCGGTGGACATGCGCCGCTCCTCGCCCAGCTTCGGCAAGTGGGTCGGCGTGGAGCTTTCCGCCGCCAACAAGCACATGCTCTGGGTGCCGGAGGGCATGGCGCACGGCTTCCTCTGCCTGGAGGACGGTACCGACTTCCTCTACAAATGCCGTGGTTTCTACGATCCCGCGAACGAGCATTGCCTGCTCTGGAACGACCCCGCCATCGGCATCGAGTGGCCGCTCGGCGACATCGTGCCGCAGCTCTCCGCAAAGGACATGGACGGCAAGCCGCTCGCGGATGCGGTGACGTTCGCATGAAGGTGCTCATCGCGGGCGCGGGCGGCCAGCTCGGCCGGGCCCTGCAGGCGAGCGCGCCACAGGCTGCGGAGATCGTCGCGCTGGATCGCGCAGCACTGGACATTGGCGAGGCAGATGCCGTCGCGCGGCGGGCACAGGAGATCGCGCCGGACCTCATCATCAACGCCGCCGCCTATACCGCCGTCGACCGTGCCGAAAGCGAGCGCGATGCGGCCTGGCGGATCAACGCGGACGGCGCGGGAAATCTCGCCGCCGCCGCTGCGGCAAACGGCGCCCGCTTCATCCATGTGTCGACGGATTTCGTGTTCGACGGCACCGCGGGCAGCCCCTATCGCCCCGATCATCCGACCGCTCCGCTCGGTGTCTATGGCGCGAGCAAGCTTGCCGGCGAGCAGGCCGCCCTCGCCGCCCATCCGCAATCGCTCATCGTGCGCACAGCCTGGGTCTATGGCGTCACCGGCCACAATTTCGTGCGGACCATGCTGCGCCTGATGGCCGAGCGCGACGAAGTTCGCGTCGTCGCCGACCAGATCGGCACGCCCACTTTCGCGGGCGGCCTCGCCGCCGCGCTCTGGGCGCTCGATGCCGCCGGGGCGACCGGCATCCATCACTGGACCGACAGCGGCGCGGCAAGCTGGTATGATTTCGCGGTCGCCATCCAGGAGGAAGCGCTGGCGATCAGCCTGCTCAGCCGGCAGGCGCCGGTCATCCCGATCGCGACGGCCGATTATCCGACGCCCGCGCGCCGCCCCGCTTATTCCGTCCTCGACAAGAGCAGCGCCGTCGCGCTCGTCGGGGGCCCCGCGCCGCATTGGCGCGTCCGTCTTCGTGAGATGCTGGGAGTGATACAGGCGCATGGCTAAACTGCTCGTCACCGGGGGTGCCGGCTTCATCGGCGCGAACTTCGTGCATTACTGGGCGAAGCATCATCCCGCCGACACGGTGACCGTGCTGGACGTGCTGACCTATGCCGGCAATCCCGCCAATCTTGACGGCCTCGACGGGGTCGATCTGGTCGTCGGCGACATCTGCGATACCGCGCTCGTCGAAAATCTGCTGATCCAGCGCGAGATCGACACCATCGTCCATTTCGCCGCGGAGAGTCATGTCGACCGCTCGATCACCGGCCCGGATGCCTTCGTCACCACCAACGTCATCGGCACGCACAGCCTACTGAAGGCCGCCCGCAAGCTGTGGCTCGACACCGGCACTGGCAAGCCGCACCGCTTCCACCATGTGTCCACAGACGAGGTCTATGGCTCGCTCGGCCCGAACGACCCGGCCTTCAGCGAGACCACGCCCTATCAGCCGAATTCGCCCTACTCGGCGAGCAAGGCGGGTTCGGACCATCTCGTGCGCGCCTATCACCACACTTATGGGCTGGAGGTGACGACCAGCAACTGCTCGAACAATTACGGCCCCTATCAATTCCCCGAGAAGCTGATCCCGCTGTTCCTGCTGAACTGCCTGCACGGCCGCAACCTGCCCATCTACGGCGATGGCATGAACGTGCGCGACTGGCTGCACGTGGAAGATCATTGCCACGGCATCGAGAAGGTGCTGCAGGTCGGCCGCCCGGGCGAGACTTATAATATCGGCGGGGGCCAGGAGCTGCCCAATCTTCAGGTGATCGAGCAGATCTGCGCGACCGTCGACCGCGCCTTCGCGGATGACCCCAGCCTCGCCGCCCGCTTCCCCGACGCCCCGGCTGCCAGGGGAGAGCCTTCCAACAGCCTCAAGACCTTCGTCACCGACCGCGCCGGGCACGACCGCCGCTATGCCATCGACGAGACAAAGGCGCGCGGCGAACTCGGCTATGCGCCGCGCCGGACCTTTGCCGAGGGCTTTGCGCAGACTCTGGCCTGGTATCTGGCGAACGAGAACTGGTGGCGACCGCTGGTCGAGCGGGCCAAGCTGGCGGGCTGACCGAGCGAGCCTGTTGCAGGGCAGAGCCCCGTCGATCGGCCGGCCCCTGTGCGCGCGTCGCCGGCTGGGCCGCTGGCATCGACAATCCGTGCGGCTCAAGCCGGTCCGGCGCCGGGGCCGGGTGCATCCGGGAACCCCTTCACCAATGCGTCGAGCCCCGCTTCGAAGCTGCCCTCAAAGTCCAGCATCTGATCCAGAAAGCTATGCATGGGACCGTTCGCCTCAAAGGTCGACCAGCCCAAGGCGAAGGATATGACGGCGGCCTGACAGGATAGCGCCTGCGCGCGGTCCAGATTCAGCGCGACAAGCGGCGCAGCGATCCGCTGGGCGTGAAACGCCGGATCGGCCTCCGCCGGCGGCCGCGCGAGAGCGCACAGGCGCGCACCGTCGCGATGTGCTGCAAAACTTCGCCGGAGCGCGCGGCCGAATTGCCGCAGCCATGTCCGCCAGTCCGGCGCAGCCTCCACCGCCCGATAGGCCTGGGCATAGATGCGACTGGCCATGAGCCCGAGAAGCTCCGCCTTGTCCCTGATGTGCCAGTAGATCGCCGGGGCCTGGACGTTCAGCCTGGCAGCGAGGCGCCGCATGCTCAGCGCTTCGAGGCCATGGTCTTCGAGCTGCTCGAACGCGGCCGTGACAAGCCTTTCGATATCGAGCGCCGGGGGCATCTGTCTGGCCATGGGTTGCGATTGACTCCTTAACACCGTTAAGTAGAAAGATGTGAGACAGGCCGCAATGGAAGAGGTGCTCGCAATGTCCTATGTCCGCAATGCCTGGTACGTCGCTGGCTGGACGCAAGAGCTGGCGAACGAGGCGCCCTTTGCCATCTCCATTCTGGGCGAGAGAATCGTGCTCTGGCGGTCTGCGACTGGTCGCCTCCATGCGCTGGAAGACCGCTGCGTGCACCGCCTTGCGCCGCTCTCGCTCGGCCGGTGCGAGGGCGAGCGGCTACGGTGCATGTACCATGGCCTGCTCTTCGACGCCTCGGGCAAGGTTGTGGAGATTCCCGGACAGGAGACAATCCCGCCGCAGGCGCGCGTGCGGCGCTATCCCGTCGTCGAGCGCCACAGCTGGATCTGGATCTGGATGGGCGAGGAGAGCAAGGCCGACGACGCGTTGATCCCCCCGGCGGTCGGGCTGGATCATCCGGACTACATTCTCGGCCACGGACACCTGGACTATGCGGCCGAGGCGCGGCTCATCAACGACAATCTGCTCGACTTCAGCCATCTGACCTTCGTCCATGCCAACAGCTTCGGCGCCGGCCCGCAATTCGCCGAGACCCCGGCGCGGATCACGCCGCTTGAACGCGGGATCCGCTACGAGCGGTGGATCGAGAACTCGACCGGGGCGTCATCCCGCAAAAGCGACGTCCCCATGGACAGCTTCATGACCTACGATTTTCTCATCCCCGGCATCCTGTTGATGACCGGCGGGGTGTTCCCTCTGGGCACAGCCAAGGCATGTGACTTCGGCCAGCCCGATCTGGCGCGCGCGGTGAGCGGCGTCACCTTCACCAGCCAGGCCGTCACCCCGATGAAGGACAGGAGCGCGCGCTACTTCTTCTCCTGGGGCCCGCATCGCGAGCATGGCGACACAAGCTTGCGCGACACGTTGATGGGCATCGCCGCGCAGGCATTCGCCGAAGACAAGGTGATGATCGAAGCCCAGCAGAAGGTCGTGGACGATACGGCGGACGTCCGCATCATGCCGACGAGCCATGATCGCGGCGTTACGCTGTTCAACCGGCTCGTGGAGAAGCTGGCGCGCGAGGAAAGCGACGCGGCAAGGCGGGCGGCCTGATCGGCGCGCTCCCTTCCTAAAGGCGATGCGGCCTCGCCACGTCGGCTGAGCGTGGCCCCAAGGAGAGGGCAGCCCGCGATCTATGCTGCCCCGTCCAAGTCTCGTCGCTCAGCGCGAGCGTCCATCAATCGGCCTTGCTGACATCATGCCGCTATTTCCCCGGTCGCCCCGACCGTGGCGAGAGAGCACGCTCGCAGCAGAATGGAAGTCCGGCGTTCATTTCAGGGCATGATGCCCCCTCCTCCCAGCCACCAATTGTCCCAGCGCCAGCTCTGCTCGATCCAGCGACCGACTTAGCTCGGGCGGTCCGGGCAGGGGCAGACAGCATCGCCCGCAACGCAAAAGGGCGGGCCCAACGGACCCGCCCCTTCGTTCGATCAGTCGGCGCGACGTGCATCGCGCGATCGATCAATGCTCCTTCGTCGACCAGATGTTCTGGTAGGACATATAGGCCAGCACCGTCGCGATGATCAGGAAGAACAGGACCGCAACGCCCGTGCTCTTGCGCGCTTCGAGCTTCGGCTCGGCGGCCCACATCAGGAAGGCCGAGACGTCCTGAGCCATCTGATCGACCGTCGGCTTGGGCTGGCCCTCGCCGTAGGTCACCTGGCCCTCGGCCGTCAGCGGCGGCGCCATGGCGAGGTTCAGGTTCGCGAAATAGGGGTTGTAGTGCAGCCCTTCCGGCGTCTTGGCGTCGGGGAACTTCTTCAGCAGCTCGGCGGGCTGGGTCGTGTAACCCGTCAGCAGCGAGTGGATGTAGTTCGGACCGTCGTGACGGGCCTTCGCCATCAGCGAGAGATCCGGCGGGACCGCATTGTTGTTGGCCGCGCGTGCCGCCACGTCGTTCGGGTAAACGAGCGGGAAGCGGTCCGCCGGCAGGCCCGGACGGGTCGACATCTCGCCTGTCTTGGGATCGACGTCAGGCACCTGACGGGCCTTGGCGATCGCCTTGATCTCCGCCTCGCTGTAGCCGAGGTCGGACAGGCTGCGGAACGCCACCTGCTTGAGCGAATGGCAGGCCGAGCAGACTTCCGAGTAAACC
>JAFKLU010000339.1 GCA_017304105.1 Sphingomonadales bacterium | reverse complement strand
GCTGAAACGGCCGTTGCGCTGGCCAAGGGCGCGCTGGGCGATCTGATCCAGCTCAAGTTCGTCGAGTGGCACCTCAGCCCCGCCGAGGCGGACGTGGCCCTGTTCGCCCTAAAGGGCTGCGACATTGCTCAGATCGCCGCGCTGCGCGGCGCAGCGACGGGCACCGTGCGGGCCCAGCTCGCGCGCATCTACGCCAAGGCCGGGGTCGCATCGCACAGCGCGCTCGTCGCGGTGTTCGTGGAAGAATTGATAGACAGCCCGGTCCGGGCAACGGACTGTGCGGGCAAGGTTCCAGTGGAGGGCGAAAAATGAGACCGCATCGCGAGCAGCATCTTGTGACCCGGATCGGCTGGCTGCGCGCCGCCGTGCTCGGCGCAAACGACGGGATCGTCTCCACCGCGAGTCTTCTGCTCGGCGTGGCGGCGGCCGGGTCTGACCGGCCTGCCATTCTGGTCGCGGGCATTGCTGGGCTTGTCGCCGGTGCGATGTCGATGGCGGCGGGGGAATATGTCTCCGTCAGTTCGCAGTCCGACACCGAGAAGTCCGATATCAGCCGCGAGCGACAGGAACTGGCCAGCGCGCCGGAGGCCGAGCTGGCGGAACTGACCGGCATCTACGTAAGCCGGGGCGTCGATCCGGTGACCGCGCGCAAGGTGGCGGAGCAGATGACCGCCCATGATGCGCTTGGTACCCATGCGCGCGACGAACTCAACATCACGGAATTGACGACGGCGCGCCCTGTGGTCGCGGCCCTCACCTCGGCGGCGACCTTCACGGCGGGGGCCGCGCTGCCGCTTCTGCTGGCCGCTATCCTGCCGATGTCGCTGATCGTTGCGGGCGAGGCTGCCGGCTCGATTCTGTTCCTGGCCGTCCTGGGCGCGATCGGTGCGATTGCCGGCGGCGCCAAACCATGGAGGCCGGTCGCCCGCGTCGTCTTCTGGGGCACGCTCGCCATGGCCCTCACCGCCGGCATCGGCGGCCTGGTCGGGACCAGCGTCTGATCGTCAGGCTGCGCGGCCCGAAATCGCCAAGCGCGCCGGTTCAATGCAACCAGCGTTCGAGCCTCAGTTTGCGCTCTCTCCCTGCGCGGCCTCGGCGTCCCGATCGCAGGCGCGGTGCAGCTTCATCGCCAGATAGGCGGAGAAGAAGCACATGCCGCACACGATGAGCAGGGCGTGTCCATTGCTCAGCCCCGCGCCGGTCGCGGCGAGGATGACGAGCGCGCCGATGACCATCGCGCCGGAATTGACCACATTGTTGGCCGCCACCGTCCGGGCCGTCTCGTCCTTGCGCACCGTGGTGGTGAGGAAGGCATAGAGCGGCACCACGAACATTCCGCCGAACACCGCGATGCCGAACAGCGCGAGCAGGATGCGCCAGCTATGCGGCGCCGCGAGGAAATCGGGGACGGAGTAGAGCACGCCCTCGGGCGCCGGCGCCCAGCCCTGCGCGGCGAACTGGAAGAACCAGACGAACGCCGCCATCATGATGACCGAAATCGGCGAGTAGCGGGCCGAGACATGGCCCTGCAGCAGCCGGTTGATCGCCACCGAGCCCACCGCCACGCCGATCGAGAAGATGGCGAGGAACATGCTCGCCACTTCCTTGCTGGCGGTGAAATCGTTCTTCACCATGGGCGGGAAAATGACGATGAGCACCGTCGCGATCATCCAGAAGAAGCTGATGGACATGATCGCCAGGAACAGCCGGCGGATGTGCATCGTGCCGTAGATGAGCCGCCAGGACGCGCGGAAGGGATTGAAATCGAGCTTGATCGGCGGGCCGAGGCGCGGCGCGGGCGGCACCATCCGTCCGGAGAGGTAGCCGAGCACCGCGATGCCGAGCACCGCGAAGGCCGTGATGGTCGGGCTGATCCAGCCCGCGACGATCGTGCCGGCCAGGATGGCGATGTAAGTGCCCGCCTCGACCAGACCCGTGCCCCCCAGCACAT
>JAFKLU010000356.1 GCA_017304105.1 Sphingomonadales bacterium | reverse complement strand
ATTGGGGCCGAGCCGCGTGCTCCCGCCGACCTGTCGCTACGCACCGAGCTGCTCGGAATATGCGATCCAGGCCCTGCAGAAATACGGCGCGATAAGGGGTGGCTGGCTGGCGGCGAAGCGGCTATTGCGCTGCCACCCTTGGGGCGGCCACGGATATGACCCGGTGCCGTGAGGCAGGCCGGGGCTCAGGAACAGGACGGAAGTTAAAAGCACGTGGACGACAAGCGCAACATTCTCCTCGCCGTGATCCTGACGGCCGGCATCCTGTTCGGCTGGCCGGTGATTTCGGGCTATTTCTTCCCGGCCGCCAATCCGCCGGTCACCAAGGTTCAGGGCGGCAAGGAAACGCCGCTTCCCCAGACGCAGACGGCCCCCGCTGCGGAGAGCGCGCAGGCGATTCGTGATCGCGCCGTGGTGCTGCGCGAAAGCCCGCGCGTCGCCATCGACACGCCCAAGCTCAAGGGATCGATCAACCTGAAGGGCGCGCGCATCGACGACATCGTGCTGCCGACGCACAAGGAGACGATCGCCAAGGATTCGCCCCCGGTGCGCCTGTTCAGCCCGAGCGGCACGAGCGACGCCTATTTCGCAAGCTTCGCCTGGAGCGGCGAGGGCATGAAGCTGCCCGACGCCAACAGCGTCTGGACGGCCGACCGCACCACGCTCACGCCGGCCAGCCCGGTCACGCTGCGCTGGGACAATGGCGCGGGCCAGCGCTTCGTCATGAAGCTCTCGGTCGATAGCGACTATATGATCACCGTCGCGCAGACGGTGGAGAATGCCGGCAGCGCCGGCGTGGTCGCACGTCCCTATGGTCTGCTTTCGCGCACTGGCCCGTCCAAGGATCATTCGACCTGGACGATCCACACCGGCCCGGTCGGCGTGTTCAACGGCGCGGCCAATTACAGCGTCGACTTCAAGGAGCTGGACGAGGAAGGCGACAAACGCTTCCCGACCACGGGCGGCTGGCTCGGCTTTACGGACCTCTACTGGCACGCCGCGCTGATCCCGGCGCAGAGCCTTCCGGTCGAGGCGCAGTTCCGCTCCGGCGCGAACCAGCGTTATCAGGCCGACATGACCTATGCGCCGGGCGCCATCGCGCCGGGTAAGTCCGCTACCGTCACCAGCCGGCTGTTCGTCGGCGCCAAGGAAACCGCGGTGCTGGAGCGCTATACCGATCAGGAAGGCGTCGCACTGTTCGATCGCGCGATCGACTGGGGCTGGTTCCGCTGGTTCGAGAAGCCGATCTTCTACCTGCTCGACTGGCTGTTCAAGATGATCGGCAATTTCGGCGTGGCGATCATCTGCCTCACCTTCATCGTGCGCGGGCTCATGTTCCCGATCGCCCAGCGCCAGTTCGCCTCCATGGCGGCGATGCGCGCGATCCAACCCAAGATGAAGGCCCTGCAGGAGCGCTACAAGGACGACAAGCCGAAGATGCAGCAGGAGATCATGCAGCTCTACAAGAGCGAGAAGGTCAATCCGCTCGCCGGCTGTCTGCCCATCTTCCTGCAGATCCCCATCTTCTTCGCGCTCTACAAGGTGCTGATGCTGACCATCGAGATGCGTCACCAGCCCTTCTATCTGTGGATCAAGGATCTTTCCGCGCCCGATCCGCTGCATGTGCTGAACCTGTTCGGCCTGTTGCCCTTCACGCCGCCGAGCTTCCTCGGCATCGGCATCCTCGCCATCATTCTCGGCATCACCATGTGGTTGCAGTTCAAACTCAACCCGGCCCCGATGGACGACATGCAGAAGCAGATCTTCTCGATCATGCCGTGGATGATGATGTTCGTGATGGCGCCCTTCGCCGCGGGCCTGCTCATCTACTGGTGCACGTCCAATATCCTCACCATCGCCCAGCAATGGTGGCTCTACCGGCAGCATCCGGTGCTGAGCCAGGCGGCGGCGACGAAGTAGGCCAGTGTAGCGCGGCCCTCCCCCGTCGTTTCGAGCCAGTCGAAACGCGGGGGGGGGCCGCCGCTTGCCGACGTCGCTCGACGCGAACGGAGATGTCATGACTGAAGAAGATCCCGACCGCAGCGAGCAGGACCGCATCGAGGAAGCCCGCCGCATCTTCGCCGGGCCGATCAGCTTCCTGAAATCGGCGCCGAGCCTCAAGTTCCTGCCGGATGCGAGCGTGCCCGAGGTCGCCTTCGCCGGGCGTTCGAACGTGGGCAAGTCCTCGCTCATCAACGCGCTCACCAATCGCAACGGCCTCGCGCGCACCTCCAACACGCCGGGCCGCACGCAGGAACTCAATTTCTTCGATGTGGGCACGCCGCTGCGCTTCCGCCTCGTCGACATGCCGGGCTACGGCTATGCCAAGGCGCCCAAGGATTCGATCAAGCAGTGGCGCTTCCTGGTGAACGATTATCTGCGCGGCCGCCCTGTGCTCAAGCGCAGCCTGGTGCTCGTCGATAGCCGCCACGGCCTCAAGGATGTCGACCGCGACCTGCTCGACATGCTGGACGAGGCAGCGGTGAGCTACCGCATCGTGCTCACCAAGGCGGACAAGATCAAGGCGAGCGAGCTTGAGGCGGTGACGGTGCAGACCGCCGCCGAGGTCCGCAAGCGCCCCGCCGCGCACCCGCAGATCATCGCGACCTCCAGCGAGAAGGGCATGGGCCTACCAGAACTGCGCGCGGCGGTCATCGAGGCGCTGAACTGATCTTCCGGGCTGCCTGAGGCCGCCCGGTCGTCAAAGCTGGCTGTTCCCGGCGGGCTGAAATCTGCCTCACGACCTGAACTGCCGTGCTCCTGCGAAGGCAGGAGCCCGGGGCGGTGAGGCACGTCCGCCGAGCCCGCGGCTCTCACCTTCGCAGGAACACCGGGATGCCTGGCACTACGGCCCTGACGCTCAAGAATTTGTCCTGATCAGATTGAAGCAATCCCCTCCCGTTCGTGTCGAGCGAAGTCGAGACACGTATAGGGCCGCCTCAACATGTCTCGACTTCAGCCTTTCGGCTGAAGTTCATCCTCAGCGCCTGCTGCAAGCGGGCAGTCGAAGGGCTCGACACGAACGGATGGCAAGTGCGCGTCTCCATCCAAGGCAAGCTCCAGCCCCTCCCCTCACCGGGGTGACGAAACGCAGCTGTTGCGCTACCAGCCGCCATCCATCCCGTTTCGTCGGAGGCGCCCCATGCTCAAGCTCATCATCGGCAACAAGGTCTATTCGAGCTGGTCGCTGCGCGGCTGGCTGGCGGCGAAGCAGGCTGGCCTCCCCTTCGAGGAAGTGATCGTGCCGCTCTATGACGAGGCCTGGCCCGCCCGGAAGGCGCAGGCCGATCTCGCACCCTCGCTCGGCAAGGTGCCGCTGCTGTGGGATGGCGACATCGCGGTGTGGGACAGCCTCGCCATCATCGATTATCTGGATGCGCTCTCCGGCGGCGGGCGTTTCTGGCCGCAGGACAAGGCCGCGCTCGCCCTCGCCCGCTCCATGGCGGCCGAGATGCACGCGGGCTACCAGCCGCTGCGCCAGGCCTGCACCATGAACATGCGCCATGTCCTCCCCGCGGCCGATCTTACCCCCGAGGTCGCTGCCAATGTCGCGCGGATCGTTGATCTCTGGGCGCAGGCGCGCAGCCGCTTCGGCGTGGGCGGCGATTTCCTGTTCGGCGCGTTCGGCGCGGGGGACATCATGTTCGCGCCGGTGGTGACGCGCTTCGTCACTTATTCGATTTCCGTGCCCGCCGACGCGCGGGGCTATATGGACGCCGTGCTCGCCCACCCGTTCATGCAGGAGTGGACTGCCGGCGCGGCAGCGGAAGACTGGGTCATCCCGCAATTCGAGCCGGCCTGACAGGGTGGGACTCCGGCTTTCGCGGAAGCACCGGGAGGGATCGACATTCCCATTCCGCCGCCTTCCGCCCAGTCGGGGTAGCGGGCTGCCTCCCGTAAACCGTCATGCTGAACTTGTTTCAGGATGACGAGAAGACTGGCGTGAATGGCGCCTGCTCGATCGAAGAAACTTGAATTTCGATCGGGGAGGCACTGGCCTCGCCAGCCTCAAATCCGGACCGTCAGGCCTCACGCGGCGGATAGGGCGTGCCGTCCTTCCGCTTGTAGCCCTCGGCCGTGAAGATCATGTCGATGTCGGAATATTCGCCGCCACGCGCCCGCTCGCCAGCGCTCAGGCAGATGAACGCGCAGTCCGCCTCGCTGCGGTTGACGAGATGATGCCCGTTGGCCTCGCCCATCGCCCATGCCGCGCAATCGCCCGCGCGCAGGATCGTCTCGCCTCCATCCTCGATCAGCACGGCCTCGCCGGAGAGCATGATGAGGAATTCGTCCTCGCCATGATGCCAGTGGCGCTGCGAGGACCAGCCGCCCGGCTTCAGCACGACATGGCTCGCGCCGAGCGCCGTCAGCCCCGCCGCAGCGCCCAGCCGTCGCTGCCATCGCCCCGCAACCGGCTCGTGGAACGGCGCTGGATAGCTGGTCATATTATGCTGCTCGACGGCCTCTATCGCGATCTTGGGCATGGCCTCCTCCTTTCCCCGGTCGCCAAGCTGCGCCAATCCACCCCGCAGGGCAAGCCCGGCGCGAGAGCGCAGGCGCGCCATGTGCTCGATGCCGGCCCGCCCACGCCGAAGGCCGGATATGCGCCCGACAAGCGAGAACGGGACAAAAGCCGCCTCCTTTCCAACCTCGCGCCGCTTCCCATGCCCACCCGCATTGGCTAACGCACAGGCCATGACACCAGCCCTCACCGATCCCGCCGCGCTCGCCGAAGCGCTGATCGCCTGCCCCTCGGTGACGCCCGCCACCGGTGCGGTGTTCGATTGCCTGGAGGCGATGCTGGTCCCGCTCGGCTTCACGGTCGAGCGCTTCATCGATGGCGATCCGGCGGAAGGCGCGGTCGAGAATCTGCTGGCGGTGCGCGCGGTCGGGCCGGGGCCGCATTTCGCCTTTGCCGGTCATCTGGACGTGGTGCCGCCCGGCGATGGCTGGACGAGCGACGCCTTCCTGCCCCAGCGGCGCGGGGAGCTGCTCTACGGGCGCGGCGCGGTCGACATGAAGGGCGCAATCGCCGCCTTCGTCGCCGCCGTCGCGCGGGCGGGGGAAAGCGCGGCGGGCACACTCAGCCTGCTCATCACGGGCGATGAGGAGGGCGATGCCGTGCACGGCACGCGTGCACTGATGCGGCACATGGCCGAGCGCGGCGTGAAGCCCGACCTCTGCCTCGTTGGTGAGCCGACCAGCGTCCAGCGGCTGGGCGACATGATCAAGATCGGCCGGCGCGGCTCGGTGAACATGTGGATTACGGTGCCGGGCGTGCAGGGCCATGTCGCTTACCCGCACCTCGCCCGGAACCCCATCTCGCCGCTGGTGCGCATCCTCTCGACCATCGCGGCGATCGAGCTGGACAAGGGGACGGACTGGTTCCAGCCGAGCAACATCGAGATGACCGATCTCATGGTCGGCAATCCGGCGACGAACGTCATTCCCGGCAAGGCCACGGCGCGGCTTTCGATCCGCTTCAACGATCTGCACAGCGGGGCGTCCCTCACCTCGCGCATTCGCCATATCGTCGAATCGGAGGGCGGCACGCTGGAGGCGAAGATCAGCGGCGAGGCGTTTCTGACGCCGCCCGGCCCGCTCTCCACGCTGGTGAGCGCGGCGATCGAGGCGGAGACGGGCCTCGTGCCGGAACTCTCGACCAGCGGCGGCACGTCGGACGCGCGCTTCCTCTCCGCTCTGTGCCCGGTGGTCGAGTTCGGCCTCGTCAACGCGACGATGCACAAGCTGGACGAGGCCGTGGCACTGTCCGATCTGGAGCAGCTGACAGCCATTTACGGGCGTATCGTTACGGCGGCGCACACCGTATCTTAACCGGGCGGCGTTATTCGGCCGGAAACAACATTCCGGGTGAGGACATCGCCGATGACCCCCTATTCCATCGAGACCGACGCGCGGACCCGCAGCCTGCACATCGTGATGCGCGGCTACTGGGACCAGCCCACCTTCGACAGTTTCGCGCAAGACTATGAGCGGGCCGTGCGCCGTGCGCATGGCGGGGGCGGCCTGCGCACCGCGCTGGTCGACGGGCGTGAATTCTCGGTGCAGTCCAAGCTGATCTCGGAGCAGTTCGGTGCGCTGATCGCTCGTAACATGCCTTATCTGGCCAAGCGAACCGCCTCGGTCGTGCCCGCGCATCTCAACAAGCTGCAGGCCGAACGGGCGGGGGGCGATCTCGCGGCGCGATATTTCACGGACATTGACGAAGCGACGGCCTGGCTCGCGGAACTGCAGGACTAGGGACTGTCCTTTTTGGGTGGAACCACGCGGGCTCCTGCGTAGGCGGGAGCCGGCCGCGCGGACATGGAGCGCGTGAATGGCGGAAAGGGGGTGGGTCGCGGCCCGTCAGCTTTCGAGATCAAACGGCAGAAAGCGGCCCTCGGCTAAAAACTTGCCGGATTGACCGCTATCAAGGGCCTGGAGTGCCGCACCGCTCAACGCCTCTCGCAAAGCGTCGAGCAGCAGGCCAATCTCTTCCTTGGTCCCAATTGTAATACGCAGATAGTCGTGGATGCGCGGCACATTAAAATGGCGAACCAACACAGCTTTGTCGCGAAGTCGTGCCGCGAGCGTGGCTCCTTCATACTCGGGATGGCGGGCGAACAGAAAGTTAGCGGATGAGGGCAACACGTCGAAACCAAGCGATTTCAACCCGTCGGCAAGCCGGACGCGGCCTGCCATGATGCTTTCCCGGCAGTGTTGGAAATAGACTTCGTCCTGCAAGGACGCGACGGCGCCCGCCTGCGCCAAGCGGTCGAGTGGGTAAGAATTGAAGCTATCCTTCACCCGGACCAACGCTTCGATCAGCGCGGCATCGCCGATCGCGTAGCCAACGCGCAGCCCTGCCAAGCCACGTGATTTGGACATGGTTCGCACGACCAACAGGTTGGGGTAAACTGAAATCAGTGGGATCGCCGTTTCCGCGCCGAAGTCGACATAGGCTTCATCGATCACCACCGGTACGTCGAGGTGTCGTTCGAGCAACCGGGTGATGTCTGCGAGCTCAATCGCGACACCAGTTGGTGCATTGGGGTTTGGAAAGATGATGCCGCCATTTTCCTGCCCGTAATCGTCAACATTCAGGCGCAGCGTCTCATCCAGCGGCACCGTCTGATAAGCAATCCAGTAGAGGCGGCAATAGACCGGATAAAAACTATAGGTGATGTCAGGAAAGAGAAGCGGCGCATCGTGCTTAAGCAAACCTGCGAAAACATGGGCCAACACCTCGTCTGACCCATTGCCGAGAAAGACCTGTCCTCGATCAACCCCATGATAGGTGGCAAGCGCGTCCCGCAGATTTGATGACTGCGGATCGGGATAAAGACGTAGGGCGGCGGTTGCCTCATCCCTGATGGCAGCAAGCACCGAAGGTGACGGCCCCATGGGCAACTCGTTTGTATTGAGCTTCACCAGACCCGAGATACGCGGCTGCTCCCCAGGCACATAGGGCTGGAGCTCATGGACGAATTGGCTCCAAAAACGGCTCATGCCGGCCGTGCTAAAGTCATAGGGCTGCCAACTCAACCCATATCATAAGCGTCAGTGGCTGCGTCCGGCTAGCACCTGAGCTTCCATGGATGAACGCTACGTGGTCGCGTCCGGCCAGGAAGGTTTTGAACCGAAACTGCGAACAGCCCCCCAAGCCGCCCAGCCCCCCGCTCAGCTGCGCCGCAGGATGATGTAGAGCGCCCCCTCTCCGCCATGGCGGGGGTGCGCCTGTCGCACGCTGGCGATCCGCTGTGCGTGCGGGCTGCGCGCCAGCCAGTCGCCGATTTCCGCCCGGATGGCGCCGCGCCGCCGCGGCTCGCCGGGCGCAGGCGCCGGGCGGGGCTTGCCGGTGACGACGAGGAGGACGCGCCAGCCCATCAGCAGGGCATCGCCAAGCGCCCGGTCCAGGCGGACATGTGCGGCGGCAAGGTTCAGGCCATGGAGGTCGATGCTGTGATCGGGCGTCAGCCGGCCGGAGCGGATGCGCTTCTCCCAGCTCCCGTCGAGCACGGGCACCGGCTCGGGCGGTGGGGCGGGGGCGGGCGCCGCAGGCTTGCGCAGCGGCGGCACGCGGCCCTTGACCCGGGGCGTATCGACGGCCTGCGCGAACGGCTCAATAGTCGCCGGCTCGGGCACAGGCTGGGGCCGGATGCGCCGCAGCGGCGTCACCGTGGCTGTCAGCTTGTGCCAGAGCGCCCGCTCCTCAGCGGAGAGGCGTCGGCGCGACATTGGTCGGGCTGGGGGTCGAGCTGGGCGTCTGGCTGGAGAGGCGCGCATAGGTGCCGATCGGCAGCAGCAGGAGCGCGCTGCCCCGCGCGGACATGCCGCCCGCAACGGCCCGCGCCTGATTGCCCGCGCCCCAGAAGGTGTCGAAGCGATTGCTCCCCTTGATCGCGCCGCCGGTATCCTGCGCCACCCAGAGGCCGTTCGGCTCGGCGCGGTCGAGCGAGAGCAGCACCGGCGCGCCGAGCGGGACCAAGGTCGGGTCCGTCGCCACGGTCGCTTCCGGCGTCACCGGGATGCCCATGGCGCCGAGCGGCCCCGCGCCGGTCAGCTCGCGGAAGAACACATAGCTCTTGTTCTCGTTCATGATCGCCACGCCCTGCGGCGGATTGGCGCGCAGATAGTTCATGATGTCCTGCATCGAGCCGGCCTGGATGAGCCCGCGATCCTTCATCAGCTTGCCGATGCCGGTATAGTCGCGCCCGTTCTGCCCGTCATAGCCGACCCGCATGATGCCGCCGTCCGGCAGGCGGAGCCGGCCGCTGCCCTGTATCTCCAGGAAGAAGAGCTCGATCGGATCATTGGCATAAGCCAGTTCGAGGCCGCGCCCGGCCAGCGAGCCGGAGGTGATCGCGGCGCGATCGTCATAGGGGATGAAGCTGGCGGCCTGCACCTTGCCGCGAATGCGCTTGCCCTTCAGGCTGTCGCTGAACAGGCCGAGATCGACCTCGATGAGATCGGCCGGCCGCTTGTAGAGCGGCGTCTGGCAGGTCGCGGTGGCGGTGCGGCACCCGGCGATCTCGGGCTCGTAATAGCCGGTGGCATAGGCCTTGCCGTCACCGATCTGCACCAGCTCGAAATTGCGACGGAAGAATTCGCGCGCATTCGCCTCGCTCCAGCTTGCCGCGGCGGTGCAGGCGGCCTGCCAGTCGCTGCCGCTGGTGAGGCCGCTCTGGTCGCTCCGGCGGGTGAGCGAGGGGCAGGAAAGGCGGAAGGCGCGGAAGGCGAGCGCCGTGCGCGGCGAATCCGTCGGCAGGAGCGAATCGATATCCGGGCCGAGGGTGAGGCCGGCAGCGACGGCGGGGCCGACGCCGGTCGGAACGGGCGTGCCGGGCGTCGGCGTTGCGGTGGGGAGCGGCGGACGCGGCGTTGCGGCCTGCGGCCGGCCCGGCAGCGGAGCGCCCGGCGAACCCGGCGGGATCATGCGGCCGCACGCCGACAGCGCCAGCGCACCGGCCAGCGCCAGAAGCCATTTCGCGGGAGAGAGTCGGGACATCAGGCCAGCCTTGCGCCGCAACGCCCGGCTCAGCCTTCGTCCGTCTCCGCAAGCTGCCAGTTCGGATCCCGGCTGCGCAGATCCCGGCTGAACGTCCAGGTCTCGACCGTGGCGATGGCGTCGTCCAGCGAGCCGGCGACGACCGCGCCGTCCTTGTCGCGCTTGACGGCCGAGAGATCGGCCTCGAACTTCACCGACACATAGGCGATGTTGTTCTCGACCCGCGCGTCCGTGATATTGGCATTGTCGACGCGGACCAGCTTATAGTCGAGCGTGAAACCGGCGCCTTCCCGCTCGGCGATCGCGCCATCGAACGCATCATAGACGTCCGCCTCGCAGAAGCGCTTCAGTGTCTCACGGTCGCCCTTCCAGAAGGCGTCGAGGATCAGGCCATAGGCCGAGCGCGCGCCGCCCAGGAACTGGACCACGTCGAAGCTGCGGTCGGCGGCGATCAGTGCGCGCAGGCCAGCCTGCGCCGACACGGCGACGGCCGCCTCAGTGGCGGGCTGGCCGGGCAAGCGGCCATCTGCGGAAGCTGTGGCGGGAGCGCGCGGCGCGATCGGGCGATCGTCCACCGGCGTCGGCAACTGCCGCTGCTGTTCATGGCCAGTGCGGCGCCCGAGCACGGAGAACAGCCGCAACGCCAGCAGCGCAAAAATCATGGCCAGCACGACGATGACGGTCACGAGGTCAACACCCTTCCTTCAATCCGTAACCCGCAAGACATAAGCATCTTTGCGCCAACATTCAAACCTGCAACGCTTAAACGGGGCATGAATGGACCGCATATGGGGCAAAAAAGCACGAAAACCCTCTCATAAGTGCAAAGGGCCGGCAATGGGTGACCCCGGCTTCCCGCTTTCTGGCCCGGCTCTGGGAGGGCGCCTGCGCCGAGTCTCTCCGATTGCCCTGCCCCGGCGCGCCTGCTAAGCGCCCCGGCCATGGCGCTCGCACAGGGCGTCACCGTATTTTCGCGCCCTGCGCCCCGGCCGATCGGCCGACGGCATGGCGTCAGCCCGAAGGACAGGAAACAAGCATGACGGACACGACTGCAAATGGCGCCGACAACCTCCCGCAGATCGGCCTCATCGCGCAATATGTGAAGGATCTGTCCTTCGAGAATCCCAATGCCCCCGCCGTCTATCAGTGGCAGGAGCAGCCGCAGATCGACATCAACTTCAACATCAGCAACAACCAGGTTGCCGATGACGTGTTCGAGGTCGCGCTCAAGGTGACGGCGAGCGCGGCAGGCGAGCAGGGCACGGCCTTCGCCGTGGAACTGGTGTTCGCCGGCCTGTTCGGCATCCGCAACGTGCCCGAGGATCAGATGCGCGGATTCCTCTACGCCGAGGGCCCCCGCCTGCTCTTCCCCTTCGCGCGCCGCGTGCTGGCCGACGCCGTGCAGGATGGCGGCTTCCCGCCGCTGCTTCTCGACCCCATCGACTTCGGCGCGCTCTACATGCAGCAGCAGGGCCAGATCGACGCGGCGGCGCAGGGCGCAGCAGGCAACGCCTGAGGCGATTGCCGCTCCCCTTGTCCAGTCGGCTCATCTGAACCGAGGCAGGATCGAATGAGCCGATGAACCTGCTCCGCTCGACCGGGACGATCGGGGCGCTGACCCTGGTCAGCCGCGTTCTCGGCATGGTGCGCGACATGCTGATGGCGCGCTTCGTGGGCGCCGGCTTCGCATCGGACGCGTTCCTGATCGCCTGGCGCCTGCCCAACCTGTTCCGCGCCCTCTTTGCCGAGGGTGCCTTTTCCGCCGCCTTCGTGCCGATGTTCAACCGCATCATGGCACGCGAGGGCGGCGGGGACAGCGAGGCGGGCCGCGCCGCAGCGATCCTCTTCGCCGGGCAGGTGCTCTCCGTGCTCTTCCCGGTGCTGGTGGTGCTCACCATCATCATGATGCTCGCCGCCGGACCGGTGGTCTGGGCGATGACGGGCGGCTTCCCCGACGGCGGGCCGGAGAAGTTCGCGCTCGCGCGGCACCTCACCATCATCACCTTTCCCTATCTGGGGCTCATTTCGCTCACCTCGCTGCTCGGCGGCATCCTCAACAGCTTCGATCGCTTCTGGGTGAACGCCGCAGCGCCCACGCTGCTCAACATCTGCATGATCGTGGCGATCCTGTTCTTCCGGGGCGATTCGGCCATCGCCACGGCCGAGACGCAGGCGATCGCCGTCACCGTCTCGGGCCTCATGCAATTGCTCTGGCTGATCTGGTCGTGCCGGCGGATCGGCGTGGTGCTGCGCCTCGGCATGCCCCGCCTCTCGCCGCAGGTGAAGGCGCTGCTCGCGGTGATCGGCCCGGCGGCCATCGGTCAAGGCGCCATCCAGATCAATCTGCTCATCTCCACCTCGCTTGCCGCGCGCTTCCTGCCGCAAGGCTCGGTCTCGTGGATCTATTATGCGGATCGGCTGAACCAGCTTCCGCTCGGCCTCATCGGCATCGGCGTCGGCACCGCGATCCTGCCGTTGCTCTCCCGCCAGATCGGCTCGGGCGACGCAAAGGCCGCGAACGACACGCAGAACCGTGCGCTGGAGCTGGCGCTGTTCCTCGCCCTGCCCGCCGCCATCGCCCTGCTCGTCTCGGCGACGCCGCTGATCCGCGGCGTGTTCCAGCACGGCGCCTTCACCGCTGCCGATACGCTCGGCTGCGCCGCCACGCTCGCCGCCTTCGCGCCCGGCGTGCCGGCCTATGTGCTCATCAAGGTGCTGACGCCCGGCTTCTACGCGCGCGGGGACACAAGGACGCCGGTGCGCATCGCCTTCATGGCCATGCTGGTCAATCTCGTCGGCAATCTCACTTTGGTCTGGCCGCTCGGCGCGGTCGGCATCGCGCTATCGACCGCCATTTCCGCCTGGGTGAACGTGATCCTGCTCTATGCGGCGCTGCGCCGCGCCGATCATCTCTCGCTCGACGATCGCTTCCGCGCCAAGGCGCTGCGCATCGTCGCAGCGGGGCTTGCGATGGGCGCGGCGCTGTACGTCGGCAATGCGCTGCTCGACCCCCATATGGGCGGCCCGTTCTGGGGACGGATCGCCGCGCTCGCGCTGCTGTGCGGCGGGGGCGGCGCGATCTATGGCCTCGCCGCCATCGGCTTTGGCGCCTATCGCCTCTCCGAGCTTAAAGCCCAGCTGCGCCGTCGCCGCTGATCAGCCCTCCGAACCCGAGCGTAAATGCTCTGCTCACGTAATTATGTTTCCCGCCCATTCGGCTGGTGCTTGACGAATTCCCGTCGCATGGGAAGAGGGACGCGGCCCGGCGATCCGGGCGAGCGATAAGGACAAGATCATGCGCGTGCTTTCCGGCATCCAGCCGACCGGCAACCTCCATCTCGGCAACTATCTCGGCGCGATCCGCAACTGGGTGGCGATGCAGGAGGAGATGACGGGGGAGTCGCGCTGCTTCTTCTTCCTCGCCGATCTGCATTCGATCAGCGAGCATCTCTCCCCGGCCGATCGCCTCCGCAACGTGCGGGAGATGGCGGCGGCGCTGGTCGCCTGCGGCATCGATCCGGAGCGCTCGGTGCTGTTCAATCAGGCGCGCGTGCCCGCCCATGCGGAGATGCAGTGGCTGCTGAACGGCACGGCGCGCATGGGCTGGCTCAGCCGCATGACGCAGTTCAAGGACAAGGCTGGCAAGAACCGCGAGGGCGCCTCGGTTGCCCTGTTCACCTATCCCGTGCTGCAGGCGGCGGACGTGCTGCTCTATCAGGCGACGCATGTGCCCGTGGGCGAGGACCAGAAGCAGCATCTGGAGCTGACCCGCGACATCGCGATCAAGTTCAACACCGATTTCGGCGTTGAGCTGTTCACCGTGCCGGAGCCCTACATCCCCAAGGAAACCGCGCGCATCATGAGCCTGCGCGACGGGACGGCCAAGATGTCCAAGTCCGATCCGTCCGACATGAGCCGGATCAACCTGACCGACGACGACGACCTGCTCGTCCAGAAGATCCGCAAAGCGAAGACCGATGCCGAGCCGATCCCGGCCGATCCGGCGGAACTCGCCGGGCGCGCGGAGGCGACCAACCTCATCGACATCTACGGCGCTTTCTCCGGGCAGGACCGGGCCGCGATCTGCCAGCAATTCGGCGGGCAAGGCTTCGGCGCGTTCAAGCCCGCGCTGGCGGAGCTGCTCGTCCACCATCTCGGCCCGATCCGGCAGCGCTATCTCGCCCTAAAGGACGATCATGGCGCGATCGACGCGATCCTGATCGAGGGCGCGCGCAAGGCGGCGGCGGCGGCTCACCCGACGCTGATGGGCGCCTATGAGGCGATGGGGCTGATGCGCTGATCGCGTTTTTCCCCTGCTGGCACGGCGGTTGCAGGAACGACATTCAAGCTTAGTTCATTTGACCTAAGGCATTGTGCGGTTCACTACGTCTAGAAGGGTGAAGTCGCCCGAGAAACGGACACAAAAATGAACAGCAAGCGTCTCTTGATCCTCGCCGCCGCGTCTGCCCTGACGCTGGGCGGGCTTTCCGGCTGCGCCACCCCCTTCAAGGCGGATGTCGCGCGCTTCCAGCAGCTGCCGCCCGCACAGGGCCAGAGCTTCACCGTCATGCCCGGGGACCAGAGCCTCGCCGGCAGCCTCGAATTCGCGCATTATGCGGATCTCGTCGCGCACCGGCTGGTTCAGTATGGCTATACACGCGCGGCCGATCCTGCCGCGGCGCAGCTCGTCGTCAGCCTCGATTATGGCATCGACAAGGGCACGCAGCGCGTGCGGTACACCGGCATGGGCGGCCGCTTCGGCGCGGGCCCCTTCTATGATCCCTTCTTCTATCCGGGCTATTATGGCGGGTGGCGCGGCTGGCGCGGCCGCTACATGATGGGCTGGTATGATCCGTTCATGTGGGGCCCCGGCTTCGATGACGTCGACACCTATGTCGTCTATCAGAGCCAGCTGAGCATGAGCATCAACCGCGCCGGGGGCGAGCGCCTGTTCGAAGGCACCGCCAAGGCGCAGTCGGTCAGCAGCAAGATGACCTATCTCATCCCCAATCTCATCGACGCCATCTTCACCGGCTTCCCCGGCAAGAATGGCGAGGAGATCAAATTAACCGTGGCGCCCGAACCCAAGGGCTGACGCCGGATCGTCCGGACTGAAATCCGCCACCTCGGCCCGAGCCGGGGTGGCTTTTTTTTCTTGGCGCCCGCGGGCGGCAGTCAGCCCTCCGGCAGAGCGCCCTTCTTGAACAGCGCGCGATCCGCTTCCCCGAAGGCCATCTTCCAGACGATGGCGCCATAGGCGGCCAGCATCATTGGGATGCCGAACAGCAGCTCGACCCATTCGAGATGCTGCGGCAGCCAGGTGATCGACATGCCGCCGAGCGCCACGATGGCGCCTGACAGCACGAGACTGATGCGCCAGACCTTGATGCGCGCGCCGAGCAACGTGCCGAGCAGCCAGGACTTCGCCACCGAGCTGGCGGCAAGCGCGATGGCAAGTGCCACCGCCGGCATGGCCGCGACATAGAGGTCGTTCAGGCCGAAACGGCGCGTTCCCATGATGAGCACCACGGTGAGCACCGCCTGCAGGGCGATGGTCGCCACCGAAAGGCTGAGATTGCGCAGCCGCGCGAGATAGACGAGCGCCGCCTCGCTTGCGACGGAGGGCGCGCCCAGCACTTCCGCGGCGAGCAGGCAGGCAAGCGCGCCTGTGCCGCCAACGAACGTCGGGCCGACCAGCCCCATCACCGCTTCGCCCGGTATGCCGAGCGCCAGCGCGACGCCGAGCTGCGCCGCGACGATCCAGAAGCCGACCTGGCTCACCTGCCGCGCGATCGCCTCGTGATTGCCGAGCTTTACGTTGCGCGTGATCACCGGGCCGAGAATGGGCTCGAAGCTGGTCTTGAGCTTCTGCGGCAGCGAGGCCACCTGCTGCGCGACATAATAGATGCCGATCACATAAGGCGTGGCGAACAGGCCGAGAATGGCAAGGTCCAGCCGCCGCGTCGCCCAGTCGATCGTTTCGGCGGCGGAGAGCGGGGCGTTGCGCACCGCGAGCTGCCAGAGGCGCACCAGATCGGGCCGCCAGCCGCGCGGCACGCCATAATGGCCGCGCAGCGACCAGAAGGAAGCGACCATGGCGGCCAGCATCGCCGCAACATAGGAAAGGATGAGGCCGTCACGCGCCGAATAGAAATAGAAGCCGAAAGCCGCGATGCTGATCGTCCAGGGCTCGACGATCGCGCGGGCGCGGACGGTGGCGGCGACGTTGAACTGATAGGCGCAGGCGGCGAGCGCGACGTCCATCAGCGCGATGGCGATCACGATGAGCGGGATCAGCCGGTCGAGCCCATTGAGGCCGCTATTGGGGAACATCGCCTCTGGGAAGATCATCAGCACCCCGCCGAACGCGATGCTGCCGATCAGGCAGAGCAGCAGCGCATCGGCGACGATATGGGATTGCTCGCGGCTGTCCCGCGCGAGCTGGTCGGCAAGGCCGCGCTTGAGGCCCATGGTGGCGAGCTGCGCGGCAAACTCGATGACCAGCACCGCATAAGCGAAGCGGCCGAGCACCTCGGCGCCATAGAGTCGGCCGGCGATGAACAGGAAAGGGATGCGCGCGGCGAGGCGCAGCAGGAAGCCGAACACATTGGCGCGTCCCCCCTTGGCCAGCGCGGCGATATCATCGCGCTCCCCATGTTCGGCATGAACCGGGGCATTGCTCACTTTGCCCGCTCCCCTGCGACGCTGGCTTGCGTGCACGGGTGGACAATAGGCATGTCGGCGCAAAGGCGCAAAGCTTCTCGCTCCATCACTCGGCGCGCAGCGGGCGGGCCAGCAGGGCGCTGATGACGTCTCCAACGCCCCGCTCGCCGGAGAGCAGGGTGCAGACGGCAGCGGTGACCGGCATGTCGATGCCGAGCCTGCCGGCCGCTTCCAGCAGCACGGGCGCGGTCGAGGCGCCTTCGGCCACGGTGCGCCGATCGCCAAGCAGGGCGGCGGCGCTGTGCCCCTCGCCCAGTCCCTTGCCAAGCGTGAAGTTGCGCGAGCTGGTGGAGGAGCAGGTGAGCACGAGGTCTCCAAGGCCCGAGAGCCCGGCCAGCGTCTCCGCCCGCGCGCCGAGCGCGAGACCGAAGCGCGTCATCTCGGCAAAGCCGCGCGCGATGAGGGCGGCGCGGGCATTCTGGCCGAGCCCCGCCCCCTCGACGACGCCGCAAGCGATGGCGAGCACATTCTTGACCGCGCCGCCAATCTCCGCGCCGACCATGTCGTCCGAGGCATAAGGGCGCAGCGTCGGCCGGGCGAGCACGTCGGCGAGCAGCCGGGCGATCGCTTCCTCCTCCGCCGCGAGGGTGACTGCCGTGGGCAGCCCGGCGGCAACTTCATGCGCGAAGGTGGGGCCGGAAAGCACGGCAACCGGCGAGCCGGGCATCGCCTCGCGCGCGACCTGATGCATGAGCTTGTGGGTGACCGCCTCGATCCCCTTGGCGCACAGGATGAGCGACTGCCCCTCCGGCGCGAAATGCGACAGCACGGCGCGCATATGCTGGGCGGGCGTCGCCACCAGCAGCATATCCGCCGGGACGAGTTCGGCAGGCTCCATCGTGGCGCGGATATGCGGCGAGAGGCGCACACCGCGCAGATAGGCCGGATTCTCGTGGCGGGTGTTTATCGCCTCCACCACCTCGGCATTGCGCGCCCAGAGCAGCACCTCGCTGCCGCCAGAGGCCAGCACCTGCGCCAGCGCCGTGCCCCATGCGCCGCCACCCAGCACGCCGATCGGACGGGTCACGCTCATGCTTTCACCCCCGCGCCGCGCACAGCCCCGGCGGCCGGATCGAGCGGCCAGCGCGGCCGGGCGGGGAAGGCGAGATCGTCGACCAATCCCGCCGAGAAGCGCTCGGC
>JAFKLU010000338.1 GCA_017304105.1 Sphingomonadales bacterium | reverse complement strand
GAAGCCTGCGAGAGGATCTGGTTCTTGGCGAGCGCCGTCGACTCGGTGGAGAAGTCGGCATCCTCGATCCGCGAACGTGCGTCCGAAAGGTTGGTGACCGTGGTGGTCAGGTTGTTGACGGTCGCCTCCAGGCGGCTCTGCTGACCACCGAGGGTGGCACGCGCCGAGGACACCTTGTCGAGCGCCGAGTTGATCTTGGCGAGGGCCGCGGTGGCGCCGCTGCCGTCTGCGTCGGCGAAGGTGGCAAGGGCATCGAGGCCGAGCGAAGCCAGCGTCATCGACTCGGTGGAGACGTTCACGGTCTCGCCCGAATTGTTGCCGACCTGGATCTTGGTCGTCGTCGCGGCCGAACCGTTGAGCAGCGTGATGCCGTTGAAGCTGGTGCGGCTCGCGATGTTCGTGATCTGCGTGGTCAGCTCCGAGACTTCCGCCTGGATCGCCGTGCGGTCGGACTGCGAGACGGTGCCCGACGAACCCTGGACAGCCAGCTCACGCATACGCTGCAGGATGTTCGAGACTTCGCCCATGGCGCCTTCAGCAACCTGCGTGACGGACAGGCCGTCATTGGCGTTGCGGATGGCAGCCGAGAGGCCGCGGATTTCCGAGGTCATCTTGGTGGCGATGGCGAGGCCGGCAGCGTCGTCCTTCGCGGAGTTGATGCGCTTACCCGACGAGAGGCGCTCCATCGCCTGCGACAGGCCCGCATTGGCCTTGTTGTTGCTGTTGGTCGCGCGCAGCGCCGAGACGTTCGATGCAATAACAGTCATGAGAATTCCTTTCCCGCGTTCGGTTGGGGTCGCTGCCCTTGGGTGGCGGAGGCGGCCTCGAACCTCCAGAACGGCCCGGCATCAGAAGCTTTAAATCGGGCTGCGATTTTTTTCGGAAACCGGGGCAGGCCGGCGGCCCCGCGTGAATCTCTGGATTGAATCGCGCGCGCGAGGGGACGCCTTCAGAATATTTTTTTCGCGGTCTTCCGGGAAAAATCGGGCGAGCAGTGCCGCCGATCCCGAACCGGCAGAGTTTTGCCGGTCATGCGGCAAGCCATCGCCGTGTTTAACGGTCTGCTAAGTATTTTCCTTCAGAACGGACCTATCGAAAGGGTCACGGCTCGGGGGAGCACGGACCGACAATTGGGGACTGTCCATGTTGCATGTCGACATGAGCCAGCGCGTCCACCGGCTTCTGCCGGCTCTCGAGACGTGGCTGGACATCGCCTGCTATACCGTCCGCGTGATCGCCGCCGAGGCGCCGCGCGGGAAGAGCACCCGGCGCATTCTGCTCGCCGAGGAGATCGCCCACGCCACCTGCCGGGACATTCTGGTCGAATGGCGCGAAGGCGAGCCGCGGCTCATGCCGGCGGCGGACGGCTTCCCGGCGCGAATCGCCTTCGGCCCCCAGGATAGCGACATGGCCTTCGCGCTCATCGCCGAGCTGCTGCGCCCGGCGCGCATGCCGGCCGTGGGTGACGAGACGAGCGCCATGCTGATGCGCCTTGCCGCCCGCATCGCGGCGAGCGACGCGACCGTCCTCATCCAGGGCGAGACCGGCACGGGCAAGGAAGGCATTGCGCGCTTCCTGCACGACCATTCGCCCCGCGCGGACAAGGATTTCATCGCGGTCAACTGCGCCGCGCTCCCCGAGACGATGATGGAAGCCATGCTCTTCGGTCACAAGAAGGGCAGCTTCACCGGCGCTGGCGCTTCCTCGGACGGCCTGTTCCTCGCCGCGAACGGCGGCACGCTGTTCCTCGACGAGATCGCCGAGCTGCCGCTGGCCCTTCAGGCCAAGCTGCTGCGGGCGCTGCAGGAGGGCGAAGTGCTCCCGGTCGGCGCCACCCATCCGGTGCCGGTCGATGTTCGCGTCATCGCCGCCGGCAACCGCGATCTCGCGGTCGAAGCCGAGGCTGGCCGGTTCCGGTCGGACCTCTACTGGCGCCTCAATGTGATGCCCCTGCACC
>JAFKLU010000355.1 GCA_017304105.1 Sphingomonadales bacterium | reverse complement strand
CTATCCCCGGCCTCTCGATGATGGACGGCATCTCCTCCATGGCGCGGCGCGTGATCGAACTCCTCCCCTTCGTGCTAGGCGCATCGATGCTCGGGAGTGAGCGGGGCCACCGGCAGATCCTCATGGCCTTCGCGTTCGCGGGCGTGGCCTATGCGGTTCCGGTGCTGCTCGAGATCCGGCTGAGCCCCTTCCTGCAGACGTCTGTCTACGGCATCATCAACGTCGAGTTCTTCATCCAGCAGGTCCGCGACGGCGGCTTCCGCGCGATGGTTTTCCTCGGACATGGACTGTTGGTGTCCACCTTCATTGCCATGGCCATGATCGCGACCATCGGGATGGGACGGATGCGCCTGCGCATGCTGGGTGCGCCGGCCTGGGCAGCGACGCTGTTCCTTGCCGTGGTTCTTGTGCTCAACAAGTCGCTCGGCGCGACTCTGCTGGCTGCGCTGGTCGGCGGCCTGCTGGTGCTGCTGACGCCGCGCCGGTTCGTCACCGTCGCTCTCGGCGTGGCGCTTCTCATCGTGACCTATCCGATGGTGCGCAGTTCGGGGCTCTTTCCTTATGAGTCGATCGTGTCGGCGGCGAACGCGGTCAGCGGTGACCGCGCCGCGTCGCTCGATTTCCGCCTGCGCAACGAGGAGATCCTGCTCAACCGCGCCGAGGAGCGTCCTCTGTTCGGCTGGGGAGGCTACGGCCGCAGCCGCGTGATCGTGGTGAGCGAGCGAGGCCAGGCATCGGACGTCTCGGTCACAGACGGAACCTGGGTCATCCTGCTCGGCGGCTACGGCTGGGTGGGCTACATCACCTATTTCGGGCTGCTTACCTATCCGATGTGGCATGCCTTCCGCCTGCGCGCCCGCGGCCTCCCGGCCGCGACCGTCGCCCTGGTGGCGATGCACCTGCTCAATCTCCTCGACCTCATTCCGAACTCCTCCCTCCGCCCCATAACCTGGCTCACCGCTGGCGCCTTGGCGACGTTGGTGCTGGCGGCGCGCCGAAGCACACGAACAATGCCGCAAGGAGTGAGGGAAACTTCAGCGAATGTTCCGGCGGCTATTGCTTCCTGAGACGAATTCGCTCCGATTCGGATAAGAATTTGCGCGCTGTGCGTGCGCTGCGGCCACGCGGTGCTCCATAGCGGCGAACGGAATTGCGTTCACTGTCAACCGCAAGCTCGGCTCAGTTGGCAGCATCGATCTTGGGCGTATCCCGGTAAATCCGGCACAGCTCATACGCCGGTCTTCACGCGCCAGGCGAGATTTGCTCTGAGAAGGCGAACTCAGCCGGTCCTCGAAGGAGGCATCTAGGTAGACCGGATATAAAGGGGCTCCGCGTCTTGTTGGGCGCAATGAAGCGGGGGCATGGTTAAAATCCCATTCACCGAGCTCTGCAAGGCTTACTTTCGGGAACGTCTTTATTTCTGCTCCTAGATCAACACGGGACCTGACCAGAGGATCCCTGCGGGAGCTAACCAATGAAAAACAGGGTTGCGGGCGGCAAACGCCCCAAGAAGTGGCGTGCGCTTGGTGCGATCGGCATTAGTTCAACCGGTCTTCTCGGAAGCGCTGCAATTGCTGGCGCAGCTACGACGAGCCTTGTGTTTACCCTCACAATGACTACGCAAGGCACTGTGAAGATCAACATGATGCAGTGGCTGACTCCGCTTGTGTCGACGGCGACGGTACTGACGTCGACCGGATCGACCGCGAACCAGCCAACCACCACCACAACCACCATCCCGACCTCGACGAATGTCGTTGGCGCCTCTACGAGCACAACGCCCGCGGGCCTCAAGCCGATGATGCTCGGCCAGAATATTGCTGGCCCTTCCAGTTCCTCCAATGCTCGCACGTTCATGAACCTGCTCGCCGGTAGCGGCTGGCAGTTCGTCGACGCGACCGGGAAGTGGCTCACCTCAGTGCCCGCCGACCGACTGGACGCCAAGAAAAACATTACGATGCTTGAAGGCAAGGAAAGTGCGGTTCGGTCGATGTCGATCCCCACGAAAGCCTATAGCGGCGCGTCGGTCGACATCATCTGCCGCTGGAAGGGCACTGCGGGCACGGTTTCGGTGAGTGGCCTCGCCGTTAAGAACCTGAAGAGGGACGCCAACTCCCTCACTTTCACCTTCGTCATGGCCCCCGACCGTTCTGCGCCCAACTTCTTCTTCTCGAAGATGCCGGCTGGCGACCCGCTTCGGGACATCGACTGCCGCGAGACCGATGCCGATCCTAAGCTGCTTTTTCATCCCCTCGCGATCGAGGACATCAAGCGCTATAACAGCGTGCGGTTCCTCGGCTGGTCTGCGGGCGTTAACAACAACATTGCGAGCCTGACCTGGGACAGCCGCACGAAGCCGGGCGACGGGATCATTAAGGGCCCCGACTCGGTTCCAATCGAATATATGGTCATGCTGGCCAACCAGACCCAGACCAATCCCTGGTTCCTGATCCCGTGGAACGCGAGCGAAGACTATGTTCGCAACATGGCCATCTATGTTCGCGACCATCTCGATCCGAAGCTGAAGGCTCATGTCGAACTGTCGAATGAAGTCTGGAACTGGGTGTTCCCTCAGACGGTGCAGGCGCGCGACGAGGGCAAGGCCGCAAATCTGGACTCGAATGACGGCATCGCGATGCTCTATCGCTATGGCCAGAGGACGGGTGAGGTCATGGACATCTGGAGCGCAGCCTATGCCGGCCAGATGTCGCGCCTGGTTCGCGTCATCTCGTTCCAGAACGGCAACGCCTGGGGTGCCAAGCTGGTTCTGAGGTGGGATGGCGGAAATGGCGTCATCTCCAAGAAGGTCGATGCTGTCGCCACTGCGCCTTATTTCGGCTACAAGCTCGCAGCCGGTTCCCTGGCCACAACGGAGCAGGTCGACGCCTTCTTCAACACGAAGGTCGACCAGGACATCGAAGCGGCCATCAGTGGCGCCAAGGCGGTGAAGACGCTCGCGGACAGCTATGGTCTTCGCTACATGACCTACGAGGCCGGGCAGCATTATCTCAGCGAGTCCGACGTGACTCAGCTGCAGAGGATCAGCCGCGACTACCGGATGGGCAAGGCCTATACGCGTTACCTCAATCGGTGGCGGAACGAGATCGGCGATCAGATCACGCTACTGTCAGACTACGGCCCGATCACGAAATACGGCGCCTGGGGCCTGCAGGAATATATCACGCAGCCCCTGAATGAGGCGCCGAAGGGGAACGCGGTCGAACTTTTCCGCCGCTCCTATATCGTCAAGTAACAACCAATCAGCCGAACGAGGCTTGTCCTGCGCGGGTCCATCTTGATGGACCCGCGCTTTGGCATTGGTGGTCTGTCGTCTTCAGTTCTGGTCGAACCGACGCGCCCTAAAGCCGGATCGCCACCGTGAGGCGGATGTCGCGGCCGGCCAGTGGCGCATAGTCCTTGAGCAGGCTCGCGTGCCGGCGGGCGGTGACATCCAGGATGTTGTTCGCCGTCAGCGTGAGCGACAGGCGGTTGGAGAGGCCTGCCGGTTTCCACCCCAGCGATGCATTCAGCAGGGTGAAGGCGGGCGTGGTCGTTTCGAGCCCGCTCACGCGATCCTGCCTGAAGCTGTGCTCGGCCTCGATGCGGGCGTTCCATTGCAGCGCCTGCAGCGTCGCGCCGCCAAGCAAGCGCAGCGGCGGGATGCGCGGCACCGGCGTCCCGCCATCGAGGGTCGCCCGCGTGACGTCGGCGAGCCCGTCGAAGCTTAGCGATGCCGGGCCGATCTTCGCCACCGTCCAGTCGGCCTGCACTTCCGCGCCATAATAGCGCGCGCCGCTCTGCTGATAGGCAAAGCAGGGGAATTCGAGCGAAGCGCCCCCGGACACCGCAAGGCAGGCCGCGTCCGGCACGATGCCGTCATGGATGAAGCGATCGAACTTGTTGTAATAAGCCGAGACGGTCACATGGAAATCGCGCCCCCGGCCGTGCACCATGCCCTCCAGGCCCCAGCCGCGCTCGGTCGAGAAATCGGGATTGCCCAGCTCAAAGGCCTGCGTACCGGCATGGTTGCCGCGCGCGAACAGCTCGTCTGCGGTCGGCGCGCGCTCCATGCGCGAGAGATTGATGCCGATCCGCCAGTCCGGCACGATCGCATAGCTGGCGCCCAGCGAGCCGGAGAAGGTGTCGAAGCTGCGGCGGTGATCCGGCGAGCCCAGATCCTCATCCGCCGCCGCATCGATCCGGTTGTGCTCGTAGCGCACCCCGGCTTCCAGGCGCAGATTGCCTAGATCCAGCGATTGCAGGGTGAACAGACCATAAGTCGCGCTGTCGATCCTGGGCAGGAACTTCTCCTCGCCTTCGATATGGCTGGAGCGCAGCAGCAACTGTCCGCCAATTGCGCCATCCCAGCCGCCATGCCGCGCCTGGATCAGTTCGAGGCGGGTTTCCAGCCCCTGCGCGAAGAAGCGAGTGTGCACCTCGCCCGGATTGTCGGCCGAGACTTCGGCATGCTGATAATCCGCCCAGCCCGAGCGCACGCGGATCTGATCGAGAAAGCCGCCGCCGACCGGAACCACGGCGCGCAGGTCCGCGCGGGTCTGGTCCATGACGATGCGGACTTTCTCTGCGCCCCCATGCTCGTGAGCGCCCTCTTCCTCTCCGGCATGCTCGTCATGATCCTCCTCCTGCGTGACATAGCGGACGGGGATGCCATAGCCGGAATGCGACTTGCCGACCGAGAAGCCGATCGAGCCACCGCTGCCGATATAGCTGAGGCCGCCGGTATAGCTCCAATTCTCCAGCGCCGAATTGGGCAGGCGGCCGGAAAGATCGGCAAGCGCACGAATCTCCGGCTCGTCGCTCGCAAGGGCCTGTGCGCGCTGCGTCGCGCCGAGGATGTGGCCGCCGGTGCGCAGGTCGCCGGTTTTGAGCCAGCTCCCGTCGGCATGCAGCACGAAGCCGCCACCGAGCGCGATGTCAGTCTTGCCAGCGAGGGCACGTTCCTCCGCCGCGCTGCCATAGGTGCCGTTGGCTTGCAGATCGACGCCGCCGGTTGGCAAGCGCGTCGGAATGCGGCTGTCGATCACGTTGACCACGCCGCCCACGGCGGAGCTGCCGTAGAGCAGCGCCGCGGGACCATGCAGCACCTCGATGCGATCGGCGAGCAGCGGATTGATCGCGACGGCATGGTCGACCGAGGTCGCCGACGCATCGAAGCTCCCGATCCCGTCCGTCAGCAGCCGGATGCGATCGCCAGCGAAGCCGCGCAGCACCGGGCGCGAGGCGCCGGGGCCGAAGGAGGTGGCGCTGACGCCCGGCTGACGCGCCAGCGTATCGCCTAGGCTCGGCCGCAGATCGCGAACCAGCGCCTCGGCGGTCAGGACGGACGTGCCGCCGAGGATATCGATATGGCTGCGCGGGATGAGCGCGGTGATGACGATATCTTCCGGGTGGTCCGCATCATGCCCATGCTGCGCACCCGTATCGGGCGGCGGCTCCGCCTGCGTCTGCGCCGCCGCGGGCAGGGCCGGGGCGGTCAGGAGAATGGCGGGCAGGGCGGCGGAGCGCAGGAAGCGCGCTAGTGAAGCGTATCGGTCCATGATGATATAACGTATCTAAGACGGTTCATGCTGCCAAGCACAAAATTTGACGCTTCGTCGAAACAGGCCAACGCCCTGCCCTCGCGGCGGCGCAGCATCTTCGGGCGTCAACGCGCGGGCTGGTGGGGCCGTCGCGGGCGGGATGATTCGTCCCGGCGACTCACTTTCCGCAATCAGGGGTAGAAACGCCCTCGCCTCTGTGCGGCACGCTGCGGTCTGGTGTTTGGTCCTCATCTGTTTGCAGCAAGCCCATTCCGTTCGTGTCGAGCGAAGTCGAGACACATTGAGGCTGCCCGATACGTGTCTCGACTTCGACGCGAACGGATAGCTGAGGCGCTAAAATCTCATCAGGACAGACGCTCGCCCGCTCAGAAACGCGCCGTTCCTCAACGCGTATGCGCAACGCCCCCGGCAGCAACAAGGGCGCCGCCTGCCGCCTGCGCCGTCTTGACCGCCGGCTCGCCGAGGCCGACCGGCAGGCGCTTGAGGTCCGCCAGCCGCGCCTTGAAGGCGTTAAGCGCCGCGCCTGAAAGCTGGGCGACCTGGGTGAACTTGATCGACGTAGGATTGATCGTCGCGCCGCCGCGATACAGCTCGTAATGCAGGTGCGGGCCGGTCGAGAGGCCAGTCGAGCCGACATAGCCGATCACCTGGCCGCGCCGCACGCTCTGCCCCGCCGCGACGGCGATGCGGCTCATATGCGCATAGCCCGAGCCGACCCCGCCGCCATGCTGCAACCGCACATATTTGCCATGGCCGCCATGCCAGCCGGCATAAGTGACGCGCCCGTCGGTCACTGCATAGATGGGCGTCCCAAAGGCCGCGGCGAAGTCAACTCCGGCATGCATGCGCTTGTAGCCGAGGATGGGGTGGAAGCGCGCGCCGTAGCTGGAACTCATGCGGCCGGAGACGGGCGCCGCCAGCACGCCGCGCTTCTCGCCGACGCCGGACGCCTCGAACCATTGCTGGCTCCCGTCCTTCGTCCATTTGAGCATGTTCACGTCCTTGCCGCGCGCGCGATCAAGCCCGGCGAAGAGCAGCTCGCCCGTCTCCGTCTCGCCGGTGGCGGCGCGGCGGTGGGCGACGATGATGTCGAAATGGTCGTCCGCGCCGATGTCCGAGCCGATGTTGAGGCGCGTCGCGAGCACTTTCAGGTAGGACTGGATGCTCGACGGTTCCGCCCCGGCCGCGCGGGCCGCGCGATAAAGGCTGTCGCCGACGCGGCCGCGAATGCGCAGCGGCGTGTTGTCGACGGCGATGGGGATGCGCTTGAGCGCCAGCGCGCTATTTTCGCGCGTGATCTCCAGCGCCAGTTCGAGCCGGGCGCGCACCGCGAGCCTATCGAGCGGGCGCGCGACCTGACGATTGGGCCTGCGGCCAAGGACCATGCGCACGCGCGTGCCGGCCGCGATCGAATCCGGATCGACCGCCGAGCCGATTAGCGAGAGAACGGTGCCCGCGTCACGGTCGCTCACGCCCGAGCGGGCCAGCGTATGGGCGAAGCTGTCGCCGGTGCCCAGCGCCGCGTCGAGCTCGATCTGCGGGCGCTCGGGGGTTTCGGCGAGCGGCGCGACCGCATCGGTGGCGGCCATGCGCAGGCCACTATCGCTCCCCAGCGCCGATGCGCTGATCATCTGCGAGCGATATTGATCGAAATGATTGGCATCGAGTGGCGCGGGCGCATTGCCCGGAATGGTCGTGGCGCCCGGCGCGAGCGCCAGCATGGTGCCGCATAGGGAGAGGCAGGTGACAAGACCGCGCCACCAGACCCGGCTGCCGATGTTCTGGCCCAGATCGGGCACAAGATCGGCATGCTTTGCCCAATCCGCGACCCGCGCGCGCCAGTCGCCCGGGGGCGTGGCGGCGGGAGCCTGCACAGGGCTGTTCAGCCAGAGCGTTCCGGCTGTCGTCCCTTGCGTCGGGTTCAGTTCAATCTTTTGAAACACCGCGTAAATCGCCCCCGAAAGGCCATTTGCATGGCCGATCCTCTGTGCCGGCCTTCGCGCGGAGGTTTGTGAAGGGAAAGGGTTAAAGTCAAACAAACAGATGATGCGCCGCGTCGCGCCTGCGGTGAGACGTGCGACAGCGCCGACCGAATGCGGCACGCGCGCGGAAATTTTCGCGCCGGCGCGCATTGCCCTTGCCCGAGGCGGCCGGGGCCTCCATGTCTGCCCGGATTATGGCGAGGCACGCTTCCGCTGCGCAAAAGGCCGTGCTCGGGCCGACCAACACCGGCAAGACGCATCTGGCGATCGAGCGCATGTGCGGTCATTCGAGCGGCCTCATGGGCTTTCCGCTGCGGCTGCTGGCGCGGGAGGTGTACGAGCGCGTGTCGCGCATCAAGGGCGCGGATCAGGTGGCGCTGCTCACCGGCGAGGAGCGCATCGTCCCGCCCAACGCCCGCTATGTGATGGCCACCGCCGAGGCGATGCCGGCGCGCGGCGGCTTCGGCCCGTTCAAGGACTTCGCCTTCGTTGCGCTGGACGAGATCCAGCTCGCCGCCGACCCCGAGCGGGGCCATGTCTTCACCGACCGTATGCTGAATGCGCGCGGCCGCGAGGAGACGATGCTGCTCGGCTCGGCCAGCATGGCGCCGCTGGTGCGCTCGCTCCTGCCCGAGGCGGAGATCGTCTCGCGGCCGCGCTTCTCCACCCTGCGCTATGCGGGCAGCGCCAAGCTCTCGCGCCTGCCCAAGCGCTCGGCCATCGTCGCCTTCTCGGTGGAGGAGGTCTATCGCGTGGCCGAGGCGCTGCGTCGGCATCGCGGCGGCGCGGCGGTGGTGATGGGGGCGCTCAGCCCGGCCACGCGCAATGCCCAGGTCGCGATGTTCGAGGCGGGCGAGGTCGATTATCTGGTCGCGACGGATGCGATCGGCATGGGGCTCAATCTGAATGTCGAGCATGTCGCCTTCGCCTCGCTGCGTAAATATGACGGGCAGCGCACGCGCCGCCTGACCATCGCCGAGATGGCGCAGATCGCCGGGCGCGCGGGGCGGCACCAGAAGGATGGCACGTTCGGCGACATCGGCGCATCGGACGGCCCGCCGGCCTTTTCGGCGGAGGAAGTCGAGCGGATCGAGGAGCATCGTTTCGAGCCGGTGAGCCAGATCTTCTGGCGCGAGGCGGACCTGCCGATGGACGATCTCGACACGCTGATCGAGGCGCTGGAGGAGCGCCCGAACGAGCCGGGCCTGCGCGCGGCGCCGGAAGCCATCGACCTTGCCGTGCTCAAATATCTCGCCGACCTGCCCGACGTGCGCGAGCGGGCGCGCGGCCCCCGGCAGGTGGCGCGGCTCTGGGCGGCCTGCTCGGTGCCGGATTTCCAGAAGCTCGGCCTGGAGCATCACGCCCGCACCATCCACCGCCTGTGGACATGGCTCAGCCAGGGTAGCGGCCACATCCCGCAGGACTGGTTCGCCGGCCAGCTTGCGCGGCTGGACAATGTGCAGGGCGATGTCGACGCACTCGCCGGGCGAATCGCCGCGGTGCGCATCTGGGCCTATGTCGCCCAGCGCGACGACTGGCTGGCGCAACCGGCGGAAATGTCAGCCCGCGCCCGCGCGCTGGAGGATCGCCTCTCGGACGCGCTGCACGGCGCGCTGCGCCAGCGTTTCGTGGATCGGCGCGCCTCCGCGCTGCTGAGACAGGGCGGCGGAACAAATGCGCTTTTGGCAGTGGACGTGGACGGCGCAGGCGCTGTAACAGTCGACGGCCACAAGATCGGGACGATGCGCGGCTTTCGCTTCGCCGTCGATCCGACAGCGAGGGCAAGCGAAAAGCGGCTGCTTCTGGCCGCCGCCGAACGGAGACTGGGTGCACATTTGAACGAGATGGCGCAGGCATTGCTGGCAGTGGACGACAAGGCGTTCAGTCTGGCCAGCCCGCCCGAAGGACAGAGTCAGATCATCTGGAATGGACATCCCGTCGCGACTTTACGGTCGGGGCCGCGGCTGCTCGCGCCCGATCTGGTGCTCGATGCGGGGCTGGGCGGACTCGCCCCCGAGATTCAGCAGGGCGTGCGCGAGCGCCTGAGCGTGTGGGTGAAGGGCCAGTTCGATCGGCACATCCCCGCGCTGCTCAAGATGGAGGCGGGCTCGACCGATCCGGCGCTGCCCCCGTCCGTGCGCGCGGTGCTGGCGCAGCTCGCCGAGGCGGGCGGCATCATGCCGCGCACCGCGCTCGACGAGGCGCTGGGCCAGGTCGCCAAGGAGGACCGCGCCCATCTGCGCAAGTCGGGCGTCGTGATCGGCGTGCTAGATCTCTATCATCCCGGCCTCATGAAGCCGGCCGCGGCGCAGTGGCGCATGGCGCTGCTGGCGCTGAAGCGCGGCACGCCGCTGGTGGCCCTGCCGCCGGCGGGCGCCGTGCTGCTGCCGGCCGGCGAGGAGCTGGACGAAGTGGGCGCGGGCATTGCCGGCTTCCGCAAGCTGGGCGATGCCTGGCTGCGCATCGACATGGCCGAGCGCCTCGCGCGCGGCGCGCATGAGGCGATCGCGGCGAACAAGCCTTATGGCGCCGAAGATTCGACCATCGTCTCGATCGGTCTCAATGAGGCGAGCTTCCTCGATCTCATGCGACAGGCGGGCTTCCGGCCCGTGCCGGACGCGGCCGAGGGCGCGCCCAACTGGGCATTCAGGGGCCGGCCCAAAGCGCGTCCGCCCCGCCCCGAAGGCGAGCGGCGGCGGCGTCCGCACGGTGATCGGCCGCAGGGCGAACGTCCCAGAGGCGAGCGGCCGCAGGGTGATGGGCCGCAGCAGGGTGCCCGTCCGCAACGCGGCGATCGCCCGGAGCGCAAGGACCGGCCGGAGCCGCGCCAGATCGTCGCCACGGGCAAGGCGCTCGCCGGGCTCGGCGCGCTGTTCGGCCGCGAGGAATAAGTCTGTCCGGAAGCGCGCAGGCTGTGCCCCTTGGCCATGGCCCCAGCCTGCGTCTGGACAAGTTCCTCTGGTTCGTTCGCCTCTCGCCCAGCCGGTCGAGTGCGCAGGCGCTGGCCGAGCGCGGCATCGTGCGACTCAACGGCCGGCGCATAGAGCGCGCCCATGCGGCCGTTCGCGTGGGTGATCTCATCACCCTGCCGCAGGGCAATGTGGTCCGCGTCATCCGCGTCGAAAAGCTGCCCGAGCGGCGCGGACCGGCGCCCGAGGCGCAACTCTGCTACAGCGCGATCACGCCCGGCAGTGCACCGGAGGCACAACAGGCGGCCGAAAGCTGAACTAGCGCGCGCGATAGTCCGTTGCCTGTTGACGCTCGCCGGTCGCGAGCATAATCGCGAGCGCGAAGATACCAAGGAAGGCTTGCCATGACCTACGTCGTGACCGACGCGTGCATTCGCTGCAAATATATGGACTGCGTCGAGGTCTGCCCTGTCGATTGCTTCTATGAGGGCGAGAACATGCTCGTCATCAATCCCAATGAGTGCATCGATTGCGGCGTGTGCGAGCCCGAATGCCCGGCCGAGGCGATCCTGCCCGATACCGAGGGCGGCCTGGAGCAGTGGATGGAGCTGAACGCGAAATACTCCGCGGAATGGCCCAACATTACTTCCAAGGGCGATGCGCCCGCCGATGCCGACGAGCACAAGGGCGAATCTGGCAAGTTCGAGAAATATTTCTCGCCCGAGCCCGGCGAAGGCAGCTGAGGCCTCCCGTTAACCGCCTATGTTCATAGGCGGTTCAGCGGAATTCGGATATATGTGGCCCACGGCGGCGCTGATCTGCTTTGCCTGTCAGCCCGATCGCTCCGGCCATGCCACGAGCCTATATGGGGAATGCCGGAACGGCATGGACGCCACCTATGGTGTGCCGCCCGCCGCGAAAACGCAAAATACCAGTGATTGCGCAATTAGCAGGCTGGTAATTTTGTTACGAATCTGTTAATGAGGGGCGGACCGGCATCCCAAGCCGCCCTGGAGTGATTGCGCATGGCCTATGGCTGCACCGGATTGATAACAGAGAACCGGTGCTCCGCAATTCAGCCAATCTCCCAATAGAAAGAAAGGTTCGCAAGAATGGCTGCAAAAGCGCTGTCCTTTGACGTCGGCGACTATGTTGTCTATCCCAAGCACGGGGTCGGCCGCGTTGTTGAACTGCAGAGCCAGAAGATCGCTGGCATCGACCTTGAGCTGTATGTGCTCCGCTTCGAGAAGGAGCGCATGACGCTCCGCGTTCCCACCAACAAGGCCGAGAGCGTCGGCATGCGCAAGCTGTCGTCGGACAAGACGCTGGGCGAGGCGCTGGAGACGCTCAAGGGCAAGCCCAAGGTGAAGCGCACCATGTGGTCGCGCCGCGCGCAGGAATATGAAGCGAAGATCAACTCCGGCGACCTGGTGTCGATTGCCGAAGTGACGCGCGACCTGTTCCGCGCCGACGATCAGCCCGAGCAGAGCTATTCCGAGCGCCAGATCTTCGAGGCGGCCTCCAGCCGTCTCGCCCGCGAGCTGGCTGCGATGGAAGAAGTGGACGAGGCCACCGCGCTCAAGAAGATCCTGCACATCCTCAACGAGGCTGCGCCGAAATATGCCAAGGAGCGCGCCGAGTAAGGCAGCGCTGCATGGCCTGAACAAAGGGCGGCTCCGGCGACGGGGCCGCCCTTTGTTTTTGGGAGATGCCGCTCGCGCGTATTGAGACTCTTGGCGACACGCGCATCGAGCTGTATTATCGCATCAATACAGTCTGGAGAAAGATATGAAGGACAAGACACGTCTGGCGATCACCGGGATCGTCGCGCTCGGCGCGCTGGTGGCGACCGTGGGCGGTCATGGCCTGAAGTTCGAGTTTGGCGGCGACGATGAGGAGGCCGCGACCGCAGGCGAAACCAGCCGCACGCTCGGCGATCTCAAGGGATTCGAGGCGGTCGCGCTGACCGGCCCGGACGATGTCGTCATCAAGCGGGGAACGACCTTTGCGGTGCGCGTCGATGGCCCCTCCGGGGCGCTCGAACGGCTCGACCTGCAGGTGAAGGACGGCACGCTGCATGTGGGGCGCAAGAAGGGTGGCGTCTGGGTCGGTGGCCCGGAGAATAGCGCCGCGACCGTTTACGTGACGCTGCCCGCGCTCCGGCGCGTTTCGCTGGCCGGGTCGGGCGACATGAGCATCGATCGCCTGGAAGGCGCGCAGGTGAAGGCGGATCTCACCGGCCCCGGCAATCTCGTCATCGATGCGCTGCAGGCGGACGAGGCCGATCTCTCGCTGACCGGTTCGGGCGATCTGAGCGCAGCCGGGCGCGCGGGGCAAGCGGCGCTCAGCGCTACCGGCTCGGGCAATCTGCACGCCGAGAAGCTCCACACCGATCAGGCGTCCCTGCGGCTCATCGGCTCAGGCGACATCGCCGTTCATGCGAGCCGGGGCGCCGATGTCTCCGTCATGGGCTCCGGCAACGCGCAGGTGATCGGCACCAGCGCCTGCAAGATTTCCAGAATGGGTTCGGGAGAAGCGCAATGCACCGCAGGCTGATCGCGCTCGCCGCCCTGCTTGGCGCCGCGCCTGCCGGTGCCGCCACGCGCACTTACATCGTGACCGACTTCGACACCGTTCGCCTCGAAGGGCCGATCGAGGTCGATGTCCGGACCGGCAAGGGCGTGTCCGCGCGCGGCGAGGGCGACGCCGATCTGCTCGAACGCGTCGACCTCAATGTCTCCGCGCGCGTGCTCACCATCCGCCTGAAGCCCGCCTTATACGAGGCGCGGCGCGGCCCTTCCCCGGCATCGGTGCGGCTCACCCTTGGCGTGCCGAACCTCCGGCGCGTCCAGCTTTCCGGCGCAGGCTCGCTCAAGGCGGACGGCCTCGACAAGCTGCGCGCGGAAGTCGCCTCCTCCGGCAGCGGCAGCCTCGCAATTTCGGGCATCGCCAGCGACAATCTGACGGTGGCGCAGTTGGGCTCCGGCTCCGTGCAGCTTGCCGGCAAGGCGAAGAGCGTCGCCATGCAGGTCTCGGGCAGCGGCTCGCTCGCGGCTGGGGGGCTTGCCGTGTCGGACCTCAATCTCGTCGTGGAAGGCGCCGGCAGCGTCGCAGCCTCGGCCGATCGCACCGCGAAGATCGTCGCCACCGGCTCGGGCAGCATCGCGGTCACGGGCAAGGCGGCGTGCACGGTGCGGCAGAGCGGCAGCGGCGTGGTGAGTTGCGGCGGATAGTCCCAACCGAGCTTTGAAGCAGGTTACGGCCTCCGGTGGTTCACCGCGGCGGCGTCCACTCCTTCGATATGCCAGCGCCGCTGCGCCTCGGTTGATCCGGGCACGTCATTGACGCGGCGCAGCGTGACGATCTCCTCGATCGTCGTGGCCGTGCCGTCTGCGTTCGTCGCCTCGATCGTCGCGGGAACGGTGATGTAGATCGATCCCGCCGCGCCTTCCATCTTGCCCGCCGGCCCGGCTGAAACGCGCAGGGCGCGGTATTTGCCGAACTTGTCCGCCAGCTTCCTCGCGTCGCCATTGCGCACCAGCAGGGCAGCTTCGGGGAAGCGCTTTGCCTCGATCAGCGCATAATAGTCGCGCGTCAGCGCCAGTGCGGCTTCGGCACTTTTGCCATCGGCCTCCGCAGGCGCGGCAACGTTGCCGGCCATGAGCTCATTCGTGGCCACCGGCGCGGAGGCCAGCACGTTCCCGGCCTCGGACGGCGGCGCCTTGTCGCAGGCCGTCAGCGCGGCAAGGAGAGCGACGGAAAGGGCTGTTCGTATCCTCATGTTCCGAAGACCCCGCTCGGCGCCATTTGGTTCCCTAGACGCGCTCCGCCTGAACCACCGGATCGATCGCGCGCAGCGCCGAGAGGATGCGCGCGACATGGCCCGCGTCCTCCACCTCGATGTCGATAAGATCGGTATGGAACGGCCCCTCGCGGTTCACGAGCTGCAGGTTGAGGATGTTGGCCTTGTTCACGCCAAAGATATTGGCCACCATCGCCAGCGCGCCCGGCTGGTTCTTGACGATCACCGAGAGGCGCGCCGTGCCGCCCTTGGCCTCGCTGTCCCAGGAGAGGTCCACCCAGTCGGCATCCTGACCAGTCTCCAGCGCCAGACAATCGATGGTGTGCACCTCGATCGGCTCGCCCGGCCGGCGCAGGCCGACAATGCGGTCGCCCGGCACCGGGTGGCAGCATTCCGAGAGGGTGAAGGCGATGCCGGGGGTGAGGCCAAGGATCGAGACCGCCTGATGCTGCGCCGGCTTTTTCTTCTTGCCGGGCGCATCCTCCACGCTGCCGGGCACGAGGGCGTTCAGCACCTCGTCGTCGGACACGCGGTTCATCGCGATGGCGATCATCAGGGCCGCCTTGTCCTCCAGCTTGAGGCGCTTGATCGCCGCTTTCTCCGCCTTCTCGCCGATCTCGACCGGCAGGCGCGAGACGATTTCCTCATAGAGCTTCTCGCCCAGCGCGATCGTCTCGGCCCGCTGCTTCTGGCGGATGAAACGGCGGATGGCGGCGCGCGCCTTGCCGGTGACAGCAAAGCTCAGCCAGCCGGGCTGCGGCTCCTGTGCATCCGACTTCAGGATCTCGACCTGATCGCCATTTTCCAGCTGGGTGCGCAGCGGCATGACCCGGCCGTTGATCTTGGCGCCAACGGTCTGGTTGCCGAGCTTGGTGTGCACCGCATAAGCGAAGTCGACCGGCGTCGATCCCTTGGGGAGCTGCTGCAGCTCGCCCTTGGGCGTGAAGGCGAAGATGCGGTCCTGATACATCGCCATGCGGGTATGTTCGAGCAGCTCATCGGCATCCTGGCTCTGCTCAAGGATCTCCACGAGATCGCGCAACCAGCCCGCCTGCCCGTCCGGCTGCGTGCCATCCTGCTTATAGGCCCAGTGCGCGGCGAGGCCGAATTCGCTGTCGCGATGCATGCGCTGCGAGCGGATCTGGATTTCGATGCGCGCATTCTCATCGTGGATCACCGTCGTGTGCAGTGACTGGTATCCGTTGCGCTTGGGCGTGGAGATATAGTCCTTGAACCGGCCGGGCACCATTTTGTAGCGCTGGTGGATAAGGCCGAGCGCCCGGTAGCAGTCATCCGTCGAATCGGTGATGACGCGGAAGGCCATGATGTCCGAGAGCTGCTCGAAGCTGATGTGGCGCTCCTGCATCTTGCGCCAGATCGAATAAGGATGTTTCTCGCGGCCGGAGACGGCGACGCGCATCCCGGCGGTTGTCAGCATCGCCTCCAGGTTGGTGGCGATCCGCTCCACCTTGTCCTCGCCGCCCTCCTTGAGTTGGGCGAGGCGCCGGGTGATGCTCTCATAGGCCTCGGGCTCGAGCTGCCGGAAGGCAAGAAGCTGCATCTCGCGCATGAACTCGTACATGCCAATGCGCTCAGCGAGCGGCGCATAGATGTCCATCGTCTCGCGCGCGATGCGGCGGCGCTTCTCCTCCCTGGGGATGAAGTGCAGCGTGCGCATATTGTGCAGCCGGTCGGCAAGCTTGACGAGCAGCACGCGGATATCGTCCGACATGGCGAGCAGGAACTTGCGCAGATTCTCCGCCGCGCGCTGGTTTTCGCTCTGCGCCTCGATCTTGGAGAGCTTGGTGACGCCATCGACCAGCCGGGCGACATCCTTGCCGAACAGCTTCTCCACCTCCTGCGTGGTGGTGAGCGTATCCTCGATCGTATCGTGCAGCAGGGCCGTCACGATGGTTCGATCATCAAGGAACAATTCGGTCAGAATGCCTGCGACTTCAATGGGATGGCTGAAATAGGGATCGCCACTCGCGCGCTTCTGGCTGCCATGTTTGGCAACCGAGAACACATAGGCGCGGTTGATCAGTGCCTCATCGGCGTCTGGGTCGTAGCTCTTGACCCGTTCCACAAGTTCATATTGGCGCAGCATCGTTGCCCAAGATGGTGTGGCATGGGGTTGCTGCGCAACAGAAAACTCCAACGGCGTTGCGCTTCCTTGATGTAAATGCGCCACGAGAGTCACCGCTTGAGCACATTGGGGCCGGCGCGCGGCCCATCAAAGCCTTGCCATGGCGGCCGAAACTCCCCATTTGGCGCGGGGCGCAATATACGCTAGCGATGGGTTATGGGCGCTCGCAAGGGTCTCGATGCATTTGAAGGCTGTGCGCTGCCGGCAGCACTGGAAGCGATGGGCGAACGCTGGTCGTTTCTCATCTTGCGCGCCGCGTTCGATGGCATCGTCTATTTCGAGGATTTCCAGGCATCCCTCGGCATCGCGCGCAATATCCTCTCCAATCGACTCACCCGGCTGGTGGACAAAGGGATCCTGACCCGCGAGCCCGTGGCGCAGGACAAGCGCCGCATCGCCTATCGGCTGACCGAGAAGGGCCGCGGCCTCGTGCCCGTGATGATCGCGCTGCGGCAATGGGGCGAGCGCTGGGGCGGCAAGCCCTGCGCCGGCCCGATCCTCTCTGACACGCGCGACGGCAAGCCGATCCGCCCGGTCACCATCCAGGCCTGGGACGGCCGTCCACTTGACCACCACGATCTGTGCTGGATCGATCCGCTGGGCGAGAAGGGGCGCACGCCCTGCTCCGGGGAAAGCAAGGCGCCGACCATCAAACCGATCGAGACCGATGAAACCTGACCTCGGCGTGTCCACCGTCCTTCCCATCAGCGCGCAGCCCTTTTTCGCGGACAAGAACCGCGCCTTCTGGACCTTGCAGGGGCTCGGCTGGACGGGCGCCTTCCTGCTGCGCGGCCTCTCGGGCATCGCCAACGGGCAGCCCATCTCCTTTCTCGTGCCGGTGCTCATCTCGACAGTGACGGGCTATTCGCTCACGCTGCTGATGGCGGTGGGCTATCGCTTCCTGCTGCAGCAGCGGCCGATCGTCACCTGGACGACCTCGATCATCGTCGCGATCCTCGCCGGCGGCACCTCCGCCTTCATTGATGCCTGGGTGTTCACCACGCTCAATCCCACGGCGGATGGCAGCAGCCTCAAGCTGTTCCTCGGCGCCTTCTACCTCAACTTCACGCTGCTCGGTGCCTGGTCCGCGCTCTATTATGCGATCAATTTCTACCTGACCGTGGAGGAGCAGGCCGACCAGCTGCTGCTGCTGGAAAATCAGGCCAGTGCCGCGCAGCTCGCCATGCTGCGCTACCAGCTCAATCCGCATTTCCTGTTCAACACGCTCAACAGCATCTCCACCCTCGTGCTGCTCAAGCAGACCGAGCGCGCCAATGCCATGCTCTCGCGCCTGTCGGCCTTTCTGCGCTACACGCTCATCAACGAGCCGACCGCGCAGGTGACGCTGGAGCAGGAGATCGAGACGCTCAAACTCTATCTCGACATCGAGAAGATGCGCTTCGAGGAGCGGCTGCGCTCGGTGTTCGACATCCATCCGGCGGTCGCCTCCGCCAGACTTCCTTCGCTGCTGCTGCAACCTTTGGTCGAGAACGCCATTAAATATGCCGTAACCCCGCAGGAGGAGGGAGCGGACATCGTGGTGACGGCGCAGCCTGTCGGCGAAAACGTTCGGATCGTCGTTTCCGACACCGGTCCCGGCTTGAACGGATCGGATCAGCGCATGACGAAGGGGACGGGCGTGGGCCTGGCCAATATTCGTGATCGGCTGGTCCAGGCTTTTGGAGACCGGCAGAGCATGGAAACCCGGTCTCCGCCCGAGGGGGGCTACAGCGTCATCATCGAGATGCCGCTCATTACTGCCGAACCATCAAGGGTAGCTGCATGACCATACGCACAATTCTCGTCGACGATGAAAGCCTGGCGATCCAGGGCCTCACGCTTCGGCTCCAGGCGCATCCCGACGTGGAGATCGTCGAAACCTGCACCAATGGCCGCGAGGCGATCCGCGCGATCAAGACGCACAAGCCCGACCTCGTCTTCCTCGACATCCAGATGCCCGGCTTCGACGGCTTCTCGGTCGTGCAGGGCGTGATGGAAGTGGAACCGCCGCTGTTCATCTTCGTCACGGCTTATTCCGACCACGCCGTCCGCGCCTTCGAGGCGCAGGCGATCGACTATCTCATGAAGCCGGTGGACGATCAGCGCCTCGCCGATGCGCTCGACCGCGCGCGCCAGCGCCTGCACCAGAAGCGCCAGGTGGACGAAGCCGAGCGACTGCGCGAAGTGCTCGCCGAAGTGGCGCCGGAAGCCGTTTCGGAAACGCCCGAGAATGAGGCGCCCTCGTCCAGCCGCTACGAGAAGCTCATCAACATCAAGGATCGCGGCCAGATCTTCCGCATCGACGTCGACACGATCGAGCGGATCGACGCGGCGGGCGACTATATGTGCATCTACACGGCGGACAATTCGCTCATCCTGCGCGAGACGATGAAGGATCTGGAAAAGCGGCTCGATCCGCGCAACTTCCAGCGCATCCACCGCTCGACCATCGTCAATCTGTCGCAGGTCCGGCAAGTGAAGCCGCACACCAATGGCGAGTGCTTCCTCGTGCTGGAATCCGGCAGCCAAGTGAAGGTCAGCCGCTCCTATCGCGACGTGGTGGCGCGCTTCGTTCACTAGGCGCCCGCGCTTGGTGAGCGCGGCAGGCCCGCTCTGAGACGATGCAGGCCCCAGCCCGGCGCTGGGGCCTTTTTTCGTCAGGCCTCGCAGAGCGCCTTGAGCTGCTGCGCCACGGCGCCCCAGCCTTCGAGAAAGCCCATCTCCTTGTGCTGGGTGTAGGCCTCCTGCGTCCAGTGCTGTGCCGAGCCGGTGTAGCGCGTGCCCTCGCCTTCCGGTTCGATCGCCCACTTGCCGACCATGAAGGGCGCCGCGGGCTTCCAGCCGACCGTGCAGGCATCGGTGGAGATGAAGTGGCTGCCGGGCGCCACCTCCAGAAAGACGCCTTCCTGCGGCATCTGCTCGCCATTGGGGCCATGCATGATCATCGCCGCGCGCCCGCCGGGGCGCCAATCCTGCTCGACGATTTCGACACGCCGGGGCTTGGGGCACCACCATTCCTCCTGACGCGCGGTGAGGATCTCCCACACTTTTTGGGGCGGGGCGTCGATATAGGTGGAGACGCTGAGGATGCGTTGCTCGTCATTTGCCACATCGGTCATTGCACGGGTCCTTGTCATGGATGAGCGCCGCCGGTCCGCGGCGAGCGCAGGGTCGGCTCAGTCCCGATCGGGCGCGCCGGGTGGGAAATAGCCGCGATAGGGCCGCGCCTCCTCGATGCAGCGCGCAATGGATGGCCGCGCGTTCAACCGCGCCCGATAGGCCCGGAGATTGGCCAGACCCTCGGGGATCGGCCGCACCCAGTCGGCATAGAAGAGCGACGGCGCAGCCGCGATGTCCGCCAGGCTGAAGCCATGAGCCGAGGCCCAGCTATGCCCAGCCAGGCGCCCGTCGAGCCATGCATAGATGGCGTCCAGCGCCGCATGCGCCGGCGCGATCCGGCTCTGGTCCGGCGCATCCCGGTTGCGCAGATATTCCTGCACGATCGCGTTCATGGGCGTCATCACATGATTGTCGAACACGCGGTCCATGAACCGCACCTCGAGCGCATCCACGGGATTGGCGGGGATGAGCGGCGCACGATCATAATGGCGCAAGTCCAGATATTCGATGATCGTGGTGGATTCGATCACCGGCGCGCCGCCGTCGGTCTTCGCCTCGTCCACCAGCACGGGAAACTTGCCGAGCGGCCAGTGCCCGCGCAGCGCCTCCATCGCCGCCTCGGTCTCGACGATGCGATAGTCGAAGGGGAGTTCCTTCTCGTACAGCGCGATGAGCGCCTTCCAGCAATAGCTGGAGAAGGGATGCGCATAGAGTGCGTAGCTCACGCCGCCTCCCCCGCAAAAGCCGCCTCCAGCGCGGCGAGATCAAGCTTGCGCATCGCTAACAGCGCACGCCACAACCGCGCCACCTGTTCCCTGGTGCCGCTGTGCTGCATATCGAGCAGCTGGCGCGGCACGACCTGCCAGGAGACGCCGTATTTGTCCTTGCACCAGCCGCACATGCTCTCCGCGCCGCCGTCCGCGATGAGCGCGGTCCAGTAGCGGTCAAGCTCGGCCTGCGATTCCACCGGGATGACGAAGGAGACCGCCTCGGTTTGAGGGAATTGCGGGCCGCCATTCAGCGTGGCGAATGGCTGGCCCTTGATGGTGAAGCTCACCATCAAGGCCGTGCCGGGCGGAAAGCTCGGGGGGAACGGCTGGTCGGCGGTGTAGCGCATGACAGCGTCGATCCGCGAATCGTCGAACAGCGAGACGTAGAAGTTCGCGGCTTCCTCGGCGGTGCCGTTCATCCAGATGCACGGCGTGATCGGATTGCTCATCGCCCCTCTCCTCAAAGCGGCCCCGTCAGAGCGAATTGCGCGCCCTGCGGGTCCGTGCCGATGATGATATGGCCGCCGCCGGGCACTTCATGCGGGCCCATGAGGATCGTCCCCCCGCCCGCCTTCACGGCTTCGACGGCCGCGTTGATCGACGCGACGGTGAAGTAATGCAGCCAGGCGGCCGGCATATCCTTGCGCTCGACGGTGGCGCCGATGCGCAGCGCGTCCACATAGAGGAAGCGATAGTCGCCCATCTCGCCCATCGGCATGGACTCCGGGTTGGTCCAGCCGAACAGCCCTTCATAGAACGCATGCGCCGCGCGCTGGTCCGGGGTGGAGAGCTCGTTCCAGGCGCAGTGCCCCACGGCCTCCGCCGAGAAGGCGCTGCTCGTCCCATCCTCGACTGCGCCGCGCATCACATAGAAGAGCGCGCCTTGCGGATCGGTCGCCATGGCGAGGCGGCCCGCGCCGGGAATGTCGACCGGCCCCATATGGACCGCGCCACCCGCCGCCTTGCTCCTGTCGACCATCGCATCGACATCCTCGACGCCAATATAGCCGACCCAGATCGGCCGGGCGCCATGCGCGGCCATGTCCGCATCGATCGGCATGACCCCGCCCACCATCGCATCGGGCGCGCTGATCATGCGATAGTCCATGCCGGGCGTGGCGCTGGCATCGCCGATCTTCCAGCCGACCACAGCCTCATAAAAGGTCTTCGCCGCGTCGATGTTCGGCGTCATCAGCTCATACCAGATGAACTCGCCTTGCTTGTTGGGCATCTTTCCTCTCCTTGGCGCTTGTCCGGAGGCCTTCAGGCCTTCTCGTCCAGGATGACCGCATAGCCGCCGTAGATCATGCGCGCGCCGGCCATGGGATTGTCCTCCGGCCCTTTCATGCGCTCGTCCGCCATCAGCTTCTCCCAACCGGCGTCCCGGGCGGCCTTGTCCGGCCATTCGATCCAGGAGAAGACGACATCCTCGCCTTGCTCGGCGAGCACCGCGGTGCGGAAGTCGTTGACCTTGCCGACCATGAGATCGTCATTCCAGCACTCAACGACGCGCAGGGCGCCATGTTCGATGAACAGCGGCGACGCCATCTTCGCCATGGCGATATAGTCGTCCTTGCGCCTCGGCTTCACCGGGCAGAGAAAGCCATCAATATAGGTCATGCGGTCATTCCTTCTTCGTCCGAGAGAAAGTCGGCCATTTGCGCCGCAAGAGCGGCCTGGAAGGCGGGGCGTCCCTCGCCCCGCGCAACATAATCCTGCAGATTTTGGGGAATGGAGAGCTGATCCGGCCGCAGGATGCGCAGCACGTCCACCATCATGAGGTCGGCGGCGGTGAAGCGGCCCTCGAGCCAGTCCTTGTCGCCGAGCGCGGCGGAAAGGTGCGCGAGGCGCCGCTCCATCATCTCCACCATCGCCGGGCGCCGCAGGACGGCCCAGTCCTGCCCGACGCAGAAGTGGTCGATCGTCATGATGTTCATGACATAGGGCTCCACGCTGTTGAGCGCGCTGATCAGCCAGGTGATGGCGCGGGCGCGGCCTGCCGGATCGCGCGGCAGCAGGCGCTCGTCCTTTTCGGCGATGTGCAGCACGATCGCGCCGCTCTCGAACATCTCGATCTCGCCTTCCCGGTAATAGGGCACCTGCCCATAGGGCTGCTCGCCGAAATAGGCCGGCGGCCGCTCTACCGCGCTGATGTGCCGGGTGGCATAATCCAGCCCGATCTCCTCCAGCGCCCAGCGCACGCGCAGATCGCGCACCCGGCCGCGGGCAAAGGGCGGCACCCAGGCGAACCCGGTTACCTCGATGGCGGCATGTTCTCGCTGCGGCATCTCGTCCTCCTTGTGTCGCAAGGTCGGTGAGGACGCGCCGGCGTCCTCAGCCCTGTTCGGTGACGCGCCCCGCCCCTTGGCAGGCCGGGGGAGCCGGCCTAGCCGTCGCCTTCCTTCTTGTGCCCCTTGAGCAGCGCGAAGATCGCCATGGCGTGACCATGGCCAAGATCGAAGTCCCGCTTCAGATCCGCGACGATGGTGCCCGCCTTCAGGCCCGGCTTGAGCTTGCCGCCCTCCACATAGCCCTGCCATTCGGCATAGCGGCGGAAGTCGTCCGGCGTCTGGCCGGTCTTGGCCTGGATGTTATCGAGATAGGCCTGGAACGACATGGGCTCCCTCCGACTTTGTCTTGCGGGCGCGCTCAGGCCGTCTCGGCCTGGGGCATCGCTGCTGCCATGTCCATCCACGCCAGCTCCCAGATATGGCCATCCGGATCGGCAAAGCTGCGGCCATACATGAAGCCATGCTCCTGCACGGGATTTGGGTCTGCGATGCCGCCGGCCGCCCCGGCCTTGCGGGTGATGTCATCCACCTCGTCACGGCTCTGCGCTGACAGCGCGAGCAGCACCTGCGCCGTCTCATGCGCGTTGGGGATCTTGCGCGCGGTGAAGCTGCTGAACTTTTCATGCGTCAGCAGCATCACGCAGATGGTTTCGGAGAGGCGCATCATCTGCGCGCTTTCGTCGCGAAACACCGGGTCCGCGCTCGCCCCGATCGCCTCGTAGAAGGCAATGGACCTCGCGAGATCGCTCACCGGCAGGTTCACGAAGATCATCTTCTCCACGGCAGCTCTCCTTCAGTTCCCTCCCGCCGAGCGATTCGCCCGACATTGACAATCCTGCCTCCGAAAATTAGATAATGCAACTATGGGGTTAGAAAACATAACTATTGAGTCGAAAGGCGCGCGAAAGCGCCGTTTTGACGATGCCTGCGGGCTGGCGCACGGGCTGGATCTGGTCGGTGAGCGCTGGGCCCTGAACATCCTGCGGGAGCTGCTGCTGGGGCCGCGCCGCTTCTCGGACCTGCGCGCGGCGCTGCCGGGGCTGAGCGCCAATGTGCTGACCCAGCGCCTGACGGAGCTGGAGGAGCGGCATATTGTCGAGCGGCTGCGCCTGCCTCCGCCCGCCAATGTGCAGGTCTATGGGCTGACCGAATGGGGCCGCGAGATCGAGCCGATGGTGCTGGCGATGGCCAAATGGGCGTATCGCTCGCCCGGCCATGATCGCATGTTGCCGCTGAGCGGGGTCGCCATGCTGCTCTCGCTCAAGATCAATCTGGATGCAGCGGCGGCCGGCGACCTTGCCCTGACGCTCGGCTTCGACATCGCCGGTACGCCCTATCGGGGCCAGCTCCAAGCCGGGCGGCTGAGCATCGAGGCGGGCGCGGCGAGCGCACCCGACCTTGCTTATCGCGGCACCGCGCGCGGCCTCGCGGCGCGCTTCTACGGCAAGGCACCGCTCGCCGACCTGGAGGCGGCGGGCGTCCTCTCCCTGAGCGGCGACCGCGATCTCGAAGCGCGCTTGGTCACCCTCTTCGCCCTGCCGCGCCGCTATGAACCCATGCAAAAAGGCTCGACTCCCGCCGCTTGACCCGGCATATCCGCTGCGGGGAACAAAAGGGGGACAGCAGAGTTGATCGCAACCGTTGCGACAGTCGCGTTTCTGGGCCTTGAAGCGCGGCCGGTCGAGGTGCAGTGCCAGCTCGTCTCAGGGCTCCCCAACTTCATCGTCGTGGGTCTGGCAGACAAGGCCGTGGCCGAGAGCCGCGAGCGCGTGCGCAACGCCATCGCCGCCATCGGCCTCTCGCTTCCGCCCAAGCGGATCACGGTCAATCTCTCTCCAGCCGATCTGCCCAAGGAAGGCTCGCATTACGACCTGCCGATCGCGCTGGCGCTGCTCGCCGCCATGGGCGTGGTCGATGCCGAGGATCTGTCCGAGCATCTCGTCGTGGGCGAGCTTGGCCTCGATGGGCGCATCGCGCCGGTGCCGGGGGTGCTGCTCGCGGCGCTGCATGCCGCCCAGCGCGACCTGCGCCTCATCTGCCCGGCGGCGCAGGGCACCGAGGCGGCCTGGGCGGGCTCGGGCGGGGTTCTTGCCGCGCCCGATCTGCTCGCGCTCATCAATCATCTCAAAGGCTCGACCATATTGCCCCGCCCGGAGCCGGGGGAAGCCGAGCCGCCCCGGCACGGCCCCGATCTCCTCCAGGTGAAGGGCCAGGAAACGGCCAAGCGCGCGCTGGAGATCGCGGCGGCGGGCGGGCACAATCTGCTGATGGCCGGCCCGCCCGGCTCCGGCAAATCGCTGATGGCGAGCTGCCTGCCCGGCATATTGCCTCCCCTCACGCCGGCCGAAGCGCTGGAAGTCTCGATGGTCGCCTCGGTGGCGGGCACGCTCAATGGCGGGCGGATCAGCCAGACGCGACCCTATCGCGCGCCGCACCACAGCGCCTCCATGGCGGCGCTCGTGGGCGGCGGGCTGCGCGTGAAGCCCGGCGAGGTCAGCCTCGCGCATCTTGGCGTGCTCTTCCTCGATGAATTGCCCGAGTTCCAGCGCGTGGTGCTCGACAGCCTGCGCCAGCCGCTGGAGACGGGCGAGGTCAGCGTCGCGCGCGCCAATGCCCATGTGACGTTCCCGGCGCGCGTCCAGCTCATCGCGGCGATGAATCCCTGTCGGTGCGGCCATCTCGCCGATCCTGCCCTCGCCTGCTCGCGCGCGCCACGCTGCGCCAGCGATTATCAGGCCAAGGTCTCCGGCCCGCTGCTCGATCGCATCGACCTGCATGTCGACGTCGCCGCCGTCACCGCCGCCGATCTGGTCCTGCCGCCGCCCGCCGAGGGATCGGCGCAGGTTGCCGCCCGCGTGGCGCAGGCCCGCACCCGCCAGACCGCCCGTGCCGCCGACTGCGGCGGCGCCCGCACCAATGCCGAGCTTGAGGGCCAGGCGCTGGAGGACATCGCGACGCCGGACGAGGCCGGGCGTGACCTGCTCGCCCAGGCCGCCGCCGCGATGAAGCTTTCCGCACGGGGCTATACGCGGGTTTTGAGAGTCGCGCGCACCATCGCCGATCTTGCCGGAGCCGATCAGGTCGGCCGCGTCCATGTCGCCGAGGCGCTGAGCTACAGGCGGCGCGCGCCGGTGAACTGAACTGGTCGGCGCCTTCGTTCAGGCGCCGCCAGGCTCAGTCCTTCAATCGCACCCAGACCGGCGCATGGTCGCTCGCCTTCTCGCGTCCCCGATGGTCCTTGTCGACCTGTGCGTCGACCAGCCGGTCGGCAGCCGCCGGCGAGAGCAGCAGATGGTCGATGCGGAAGCCTGCATTTCGGGGCCAGGCATTCATCTGATAATCCCAATAGGTCCACACGCCGCCATTGGGGTGGCGGCTCGCCAGCGCGTCCGTCCAGCCATCGGCCAGCAGCGCCTTGTAGGCGGCGCGGCTCTCCGGCTGCATCAGCGCGTCGCTCGCCATGGCTTCCGGCTTCCAGACATCGCGGTCGAACGGAATGACATTATAGTCGCCGGCCAGCACGGCCGGCACTTCCTCGGCCCAGATCTGCGCCGCGCGTGCGCGCAGGCGGGCCATCCAGCGGATCTTGTATTCAAACTTGGGGCCGGGCACCGGATTGCCATTGGGCAGATAGATGGACGCTACGCGCACGCCGTTCACGTCCGCCTCGATATAGCGGCTATGCTCGTCCTCCGGCTCGCCTTCCAGCCCGCGCCGCACCTCTGCGGGCGTTGCGCCCTTTGCCAGAATGGCCACGCCGTTGAACCCCTTCTGGCCGTGCCAGATGGCGCCATAGCCCGCTTCCTCGATATCCTTGATCGGGAAGCCCTCATCCTGCGTCTTGATTTCCTGCAGGCAGGCGACATCCGGCTGCGTCTCCGTCAGCCATTCGAGGAGGCGCGGCAGGCGCGCGCGGATGCCGTTGATGTTGAAGGTCGCGATACGCATTTCCGGCTCTTACCCGCTCGGGCAAGCGCTCGGCTAGACGGAAAAGCTCGTGCCGCAGCCGCAGCCGGCGGTCGCATTGGGATTGTCGACCTTGAACGAGGCGCCGCCCAGATTATCGACGAAATCCACGGTGCCGCCACGCACCAGATCGAGGCTCATCGAATCGACCACGAGGCGCACGCCGTCCGTCTCGACGACCGTGTCGTCATCCTCGGGCGCCTCGGCGAGGCCGAAACGATATTGAAAGCCCGAGCAGCCCCCGCCCTCGACCGCGAGGCGCAAGATGGCGGGCTTGCTCTGCCGCTGTGCGATCCAGGCAACGCGCGCGGCGGCCGACGGAGAGAGGGCGATGTCCATGCCGCCAAGATAGGGCCTCGGGCCCTGCCCGACAAGCATCGGCCGCCGGATAGGCGCCGTCCATCGCCGCCCGGCGCGCGCCTTGCCGCCAAAGAAAAAAGCGCCCGGAACCCCGAGCGCTTGCTTCTTGTCGTCCAGCTGGACGAGCGGGACTTACTTGTCCTTGTTGTCGGCCGCGCGGCGCGCTTCCGGACCGCCCATGGCGATCTGACGCTCGTCATGCGCCTTGGCTTCGGCCAGGGCCAGCTCGTAATTGGTGCCCTCGATATAGGGGATCGGGTTCACGGCGCTGCCGGCGATCCGCACTTCATAGTGCAGGTGGCTGCCGGTCGAGCGGCCGGTCGAACCCATCAGGCCGATCAGCTGGCCGCGACGCACGCGCTCATTGGGCTGGGCGATCAGCTTCGAGAGGTGGCCGTAGCGCGTCTCGAGGCCATTGCCGTGATTGATCTCGACGAGATTGCCGTAACCGTTGGCCCACTGCGCACGGGCGACGACGCCATCAGCCGTCGCATAAACCGGCGTGCCGAGCGGGCCCGGAATATCGATGCCCTGGTGCATGCGCCGACCACCGTTGAACGGGTCCTTGCGGTTACCGAAGCTGGAGGTGAGCGTGACGTTGTCGACCGGCTCGCGCGAGGGAATGGAAGCCTTGGTGCGCGTGCTCTGCTCGGTCGCGTTCTCCATCTTCACCCAGGCTGCGTAGAGCGAGGAAAACTGGGCGTCCCGTGCGTTCTCACCGGCAAGTGCCGGCGCGGCAACCAAGACTGCCGCCATAGCCACCAGCTTGAATGCGCCTCGAAGGAGGCCATGAGTCATGGCGGCGGCAATAGGCTGAATCATGCGAACCCCGTGATGGACCCTGTGGGATGGGCCCTCAAAGATTTTTGCTTTCCAGTGCATGAGCACCGGTTGAGGGTGTTCGACCTGATAAAGAGTTAACCCGCAAGGGGGCCGTAGAAATCGCGCGTCAAACCGGCCTGACCGCGCGCTGAGTCGTTGAACGGCGGCTTAACGGCACCACGAAAGTGCCGCCGCACAAGCTCTTGGTAGCTTTCCTGCGGGTTTGCGCCCGATCGATTCATCGACCACAAAAACCATTTCGTCCCTGCGGCGACATGACGAATCTCGTCGTCAACGATTCGCTGCAGCATTCGCGCAGTCCGCTCGTCGCCAAAACGTGTGAAACGCACGATGGTTTCCGGCGTGATGTCCAGCGCGCGCGCTTCCAGCACCATGGGCACGATGGCGAGACGGGCGGCCGCATCGTGCGCAGTCTCAATCGCGGCCTCCCCGCAGGCGCCGGCCGAGCAGCGCGAAGTGCATGGCCTCGTCCGCGCCGACGCGCAGCCATTCATCGGCGAACGCGACCGGAAATTCGGCGCCGAAACGCGCCACCAGATCGAACGCCAGATCGATTGCGACGAACTCGATATGGGCGAGCGCATGGATCATCGCGACGCGGGCACGCTCGGAGCCGCCCTTGCGGCGATTGGGCATCCGGTTGGGCGGGAGCAGCTCGGGGCGCTCCGGGCGGCCGGGCCGATCCGGCACGGCGACACCGAAGCGATGATCGAGCCGGCCAAGGCGCCAGTCGCGCGCCACCTTGCGCGCCGCCATCACCTTCTCCTGCGGATCGTTGCAGCGCAGCACATTCACGCAGGCTTCACCCAAACTCACTGCCATGCCAGCCCCGCTTTCGCCAGATAGCCGAGGCCGATCGCAGTCACGATCCGGGCGGTCCAGCGCTTGAAATTGACGTCGCTGATCCGGTCCAGCACCCATCCGCCCGCGACCGTGCCGCACATCGACAGCGGAATGGCGAGCGCGAACACCCATGCGTCCGGCATCGCGCCATCCTGAGCCAGGAGCATCGGCGTGCCGAACACCGCGATCTTGGCGAGATGGCTGAAAACCTGGGTCGCCGCCTTGGTGGCGACAATCTGATGTCGGGTGAGGTCGGTGCGGACGAAGAAGATGTCGAGCAGCGGCCCGGCGACGCCCGCGGTCAGGTTAAGTCCCGTCACCAGCAAGCCGGAGGCGAGCGCATGGGGCGTCTTCGCCGCATCCAGCCGCACCCAGCGACGCGGCAGCCAGATCAGCATCGGCACCAGCCCGAGGAGCAGGAAAAGCAGGGGCCGGGAGGGAACATAGCCCACCAGCAGCACCAACGCAGCCGCAGCAAAAGAGGCCAGCGCATAGTTGCGCAGGATCGCCAGATCGACATGGGCGCGGTGCACGATCGCGCGCCAGCCATTGGCGACGAGCTGCAACAGGCCATGGGTGACGAACGCCGCCGAGACCGGGAGGACCAGCGCGAGCGCGCCCATCAGCAGCAGCCCACCCGCCATGCCGAGAATGCCGGAAAGGAAGGCGGTGAAAGCCGCGGTGACGATGATGAAGGCGCCGGTCATCGGGAGGGGCCGTTAGCCGGAAAAGAGGCGCCCGTCACGCCCGCTTGGCGGCAGGCGCACAGGGGCGCAGCCGCGCTCAGCCCAGCGCCTTCACCGCGGCCAGCACCTCGGCGGCGTGGCCCTTCACCTTCACCTTGGGCCACAGCTTCACGATCGTCCCGTCCTTGTCGGCAAGGAAGGTCGCGCGCTCAATGCCCATATATTTGCGGCCGTAGAGGCTCTTCTCGACCCAGGTGCCGAATGCCTCGCACACGCTCTCGTCCGCATCGGAGGCGAGCGTCACAGAGAGGCCGTGCTTCTCGGCGAAGCGGGCGAGCTTCTTCACCGGGTCTCGCGACACCGCGATCACCGGCACGCCGAGCGCGCCGAATTCGTCGATCAGCCCGGAAAAGTCGATCGCCTCGGTCGTGCAGCCGGGCGTGTCCGCCTTGGGGTAGAAATAGACCACCACCGGCTTGCCGCGATAATCGGCGAGCCGCAGCGGCGCTCCATCCACGCCGGTCAGCGTGACATCGGGGAGGGAATCGCCTTCGCTGAGCATGCGCTATCCTTTCGCTTCGGCGGCAAGGGCCTGCCAGTTCTCGCCGATGATCTGCCGCGCCGCCTCGATTCGGGCAAGCAGCTCGGCCCAGTCCTTCGCGCCACAGGCGCGCGCCACCAGCCAGCGGCTTTCCTCTGCGGGCTCGGTCGATTGCGGCGCCACGAGCCGCGAGACGACCAGATAGCGCGTCAGCAGATCCGCCGCATCGCGCAGCGCCGGATCGAGCAGCCCGGCGCCGATCAGCGCCTCCAGCGCCACGTTGAGACTGGGCGAGAAGCCGGTGCGATGGGTGAGCTGCGTCACGTGGATGAGGAATTCCAGATCGACGAGCCCGCCAGGCGCCAGCTTCACGTCGAGCGGCCCGGCCGGGGGCTTGTGGGTGGCGATGTCGCTGCGCATCTTCACCGCCTCGCGCAGCAGCGCGGCCGCGTCGCGCTCGGCATGGAGCGCATCCCCGATGATGGCCCCTATCTCAGCGCGCGCCTGCGCCGATCCGAACACGGGCCGCGCCCGCGTCAACGCCAGATGCTCCCATGTCCAGGCGCTTTCCGCCTGATAGCGCGCGAAGCTCTCGAAGCTGACCGAGATCGGCCCCTGATTGCCGGAAGGGCGCAGCCGCGTATCCACTTCGTAGAGCGCACCGGCGGCGGTCGGCACCGAGAGCGCGTTGATGACGCGCTGGGCGAGGCGGTTGAAGTAGAGCGTCGCGCCGAGCGGCCGTCGGCCGTCGGACTCCGTATGGAAGTCGCCCGTGAACAGGAAGACGAGATCGAGGTCCGAGGCATGGGTCAGCAGCCCGCCGCCGAACCGGCCCAGCGCCAGGATGACCAACTCGCTGCCCGGCACCTTGCCATGCGCCTGCTCGAACTCCGCGATCGCCGCCCCGGCGAGCACCTCGACCGCTGCCTCGGCCACGCGCGAATAGCCGCGCCCCACTTCCAGCGGATCGACCTCGCGACTGACGATCTGCACGCCGAGCGCAAAGCGCCGCTCGCTCACCACGTGGCGCACATGATCGAGCCGCTGCTGGAAATCCTCGCTTGTGTCGCGCGCGTGCATGTCCGCGACGAGCGCCGGCACATCCGGCGGCAGGTCGAGCGCGCTCTGGTCGATCAGGCCGTCGAACAGCGCCGGGCGCCGGCCCAGCGCATCGGCCAGCGTGGGGGCATGGGCCAGGATCAGCACCAGCGTCTCCGCCAGGCCGGGCCGCGCCACGAGCAGGCGCAGCAGGTTGATCGCGGTCGGCAGGCCGGAAATCACCTGATCCAGCTTGTTGAGCGCATGGAGCGGCGCGGGCGCGCGCGCTATCTCGCGCATCAGCACCGGCAGCAGCTCCTCCAGAGCCTCGCGCGCCGCCGTGCTGCGCAGGGCGCGCAGGCTGCCGTCGCGCCACCGCGCGATGCGCTGCACGAAGGGATCGGTCTCCTCGATGCCGATATCGCCGAGTTGCCGGGCCAGCGCCCGCTCCTCGTCCGGCAGGCGCTCGTCCCCGGCCTCCTCCTCGCCCACCAGCGTGTCGAAGATGAGCCCGGTCGCCTCGACATGCGGCAGCAGCGTGGCGAGCAGCGCGCCGCCATCGGCAATGCCCGCGAGCCGCGCCACATTGTCCAGCGCCGCCGCGTCCGACGGCAGGCTGTGGGTCTGGCGATCATCGACCATCTGCAGGCGATGCTCGATGGTGCGCAGCATCACATAAGCCGCATCGAGCGCTGCCGCGCGCTCGGCCGTCATCAGTCCGGCGGCTTCGAGCGCGCGCAGCGCATCGCGCGTGGCGGGCGCGCGCAGGGCGGGGTTGCGCCCGCCATGGATGAGCTGATGCGCCTGCGCGAAGAACTCCACCTCGCGGATGCCGCCGCGCCCGCGCTTGAGGTCATAGCCCGGCGCGAAACGCTGGCCGCTCGCATAATGCGCGCGGATGCGGCGCGAAACGTCGCTGATCGCGCGGATCGCGCCGAAATCAAGGCTGCGCCGCCACACGAACGGCCGAATCGCCGAGAGGAAGTTGCGCCCCAGCGCAATGTCCCCCGCCGCCGCCCGCGCGCGGATGAACGCCGCCTGCTCCCAACCCACCGCCGCGCTCTCATAATAAGAGATGGCCGCATTCACCGGCAGGATGATCGGCGAGGCCTCGGGGCTCGGGCGCAGGCGCAGGTCCACGCGGAACACATAGCCATCGCCCGTCCGCTCGGAGAGCAAGGCCACCATGCGCCGTGCGACGCGGAGCGCAGCTTCCTGCGGCTCCTCCCGCGCGCGCCGCGGCATGGTCTCGGGATCGAAGATCAGGATCGGGTCGATATCGGAGGAATAATTCAGCTCGCCGCTGCCATGCTTGCCAAGCGCGATCAGCGCGACGCCGCGCGGCGCCTCGTCCGGATAGCGCTCGGCGAAGGCGGCGGCGAGCGCCTGCTCGATCGCATCGTCGGCAAAGTCCGAGAGCAGGCGCGTGACCGTATCGAGATCCCAGATGCCGGCCAGATCGGCAAGCGCCGCCACCAGCGCGACGCCCCGCCGGCGGATGCGCAGCCGCTTGTCGACGGGCTCTTCCGCCGCCGCCATACGCGCGCTTTCCCACGCAGCGGCAGCCTCCCCGGCCTGCACGCGCGCGACCAGTTCGGGAAAGGCCTCCATCTGCCTGGCAAGGAATGGCGAGTGCAGCCGGGCGCGGTCCAATGCAGTGTCCATGATGACGGAGCGCTCTCCTTCTTCCCCCCGCACGGAGGTCATTCTTTTCCTCACCCCGGACATGGTCCGGGGCTCAGCCCATCCTGAAAATCACCCGTGAAGAAAGCGTGAGCCCGGATCAAGTCCGGGCTGACTCGGCGCCCTCATGAAAAAACCCCGCCGCATCAAAAGGCTTTCGATGCATAATCCCGTCGGAAGTCGTTCGCGAATGCCGTCAGCCGCCCCTCGGCGATCGCCCCCCGCAGGCCAGTCATCAGCGCCTGGTAGAAATGCAGATTATGCTGCGTCATCAGCATGGCGCCCAGCATCTCGCCCGCCTTGGTGAGATGATGCAGATAGGCGCGGCTCACATTGCCGCAGACCGGGCAGTCGCAGCGCGGATCAAGCGGCAGCAGGTCCTCGGCGAAGCGCGCGTTGCGGATGTTGAGTGGCCCCGCCCAGGTGAAGGCCTGCCCATTGCGGCCCGAGCGCGTCGGCAGCACGCAATCGAACATGTCGATCCCCCGCTCGACGGCGCCCACGATGTCGTCCGGCTTGCCAACGCCCATCAGATAGCGCGGCCGGTCCACCGGCAGCGGGTCCACGCAATGATCGAGGCAGGCGAACATCGCCTCCTGCCCCTCGCCCACCGCGAGCCCGCCGACCGCATAGCCATCGAAACCAATGTCGACGAGCACCTGCGCGGACTGGCGCCGCAGCTCCTCGTCGAGCGCGCCCTGCTGAATGCCGAACAGCGCGGCCCGGCTCGCATGCTCCTCGCCCGAGTCAAAGCCCACCCGCGAGCGCGCCGCCCAGCGCATCGAGCGCTCCATCGCCCGTGCCTGCGCATCGCGCGTGGTGGTGGTCGGCACCAGCTCATCGAAGCACATGACGATGTCCGAGCCGAGCAGCCGCTGGATCTCCATCGAGCGCTCGGGGCTCAGCATGTGGCGCGATCCGTCGATATGGCTGGCGAAGGCGACGCCCTGCTCCGTCACCTTGGTGAGCGCGGAGAGGCTCATCACCTGATAGCCGCCGCTATCGGTCAGGATCGGCCGCTCCCAGCCGGAGAGGGCATGAAGCCCGCCAAGCGCCGCCACGCGCTCCGCGCCGGGGCGCAGCATGAGGTGATAGGTATTGCCCAGGATGATGTCCGCGCCGGCTGCGCGCACCTCGGCCGGGCGCATCGCCTTCACCGTCGCCGCCGTGCCAACGGGCATGAAGGCCGGCGTGCGGATGGTGCCGCGCCTCATCGCAATCGCGCCGGTGCGCGCCTTGCCGTCCGTCGCATGGACAGTGAAGGCGAAGCGCGTCGGACTGGGGTCGGCAGGCACGCGGAAGGGATTGGGCTCGGTCATCCATCCGGCAATAGCGCGGCCGGGCGGGATTGAAACCCCCGCGCCTCAACCGTGGCCGTTCGCCACCACATGCGCATCGAGCGGTTTCCCCAGCGGACCGAACGCCCTGAGCCGGCTGTAGCGGCCAACGAACCGGAGCGTCTCCGGCGCGGCCTCGACCGTCAGCAGCGCCCCATCCGCGAGGCGGAAAGCGAGCGTGACGCGGTCGTTCGGCTTGTGTCTGCGGCCCATGCCGTTAAGCATGGGCCCAAGCGGTTAAGAAGCGCTTGACCGCCTGCGCTTCGGGTCGGATCGACACGGTCTCCGGCGCAACCGAACAAGCACTGGCCCGTTGCGAAGACGATATGACCCCTTCGATCCGACATTTCGGCCCGTTCCTCATCCTCCCGTCCCTGCTCATCGGCAGTGCCGCCCTCGCGCAGGAGGCGCCGCCCCCGCCTCCCGCCCGGCCGACCATATTCGACCGTGATTATCTCACCGTGGGCGCCGGCGCCGCCTATGGGCCGGGCTATGAGGGCTCCGATTCCTACGTCGTCTATCCCGTTGCCGGCTTTCTGGGCCGGATCGGCGGCTTCACCATCTCGCCCCGCCCCGCCGGTCTCGCCATCGATCTCATCCGGGATCCGCGCGACGCCAGGGTTTCGTTCACGGCCGGCCCGGTCGGCCGTTTGCGGTTCGACCGGTCGCGCCAGATCCGCGATCCTGCCGTGGCGGCGCTCGGCCAACTCGATACCGCGATCGAGATCGGCGGCAATGTCGGCATCAGCATCAACCGCATCACCAATCCCTATGACAGCCTGTCGTTCGGCGTGGACATGCGCTGGGACGTCAACGGCGCGCACCGGGGGCGGGTCATCGTGCCGACGATCAGCTTCCTCTCCCCCGTCAGCCGTGCGGCGGGCGTGGCGCTCACCGTCACCGCCGAGCATGTCGACGACAATTATGCCAACTATTATTTCGGCGTGACGCCCGCCGGCCGCGCCCGCTCCGGGCTGCCGGTCTATGACGCCCACAGCGGCTTCAAGAACGCCAGCGCTACGCTGATCTGCGCTTATGATCTGAACGGAGACCTGACGGACGGCGGTTTCGTGCTCGTGGCCGGCCTCTCCTATTCACGCCTGCTCGGCAATTTCGCCACGTCGCCCATCGTCTCCCTGCGCGGGGCGAAGGATCAGCTGATCAGCGCGGTGGGCCTCGCCTACACCTTCTAATCCGCCCTCGGTTCATCCCCGCGCGGTGGACAAGCCCGCGCGACTCCTCTAGGCTCCTGTATTGGAGGAGGACGACCCATGGCCGACATTCCCGCTCGCACTGAAGTTTCCGTCACCACCGGCCCGATCCGGGGCAGCCGCAAGGTCCATGTCGCCGCCAAATCCGGCAGCGGCATCCGCGTGGCGATGCGCGAGATCCACCTGGAGCCCTCCTCCGGCGAGCCGCCGATCCGCGTCTATGACACCAGCGGCCCCTATACCGACCCGGCCGCGCAGATCGACATCATGGCCGGCCTGCCTGCCCTGCGCCGCGACTGGATTCTCGCGCGTGGCGATGTCGAGGCCTATGACGGCCGCGCCATCAAGCCCGAGGACAATGGCCAGCTCGGCCCGGACCGCAGCGGCGGCGTGCGCCCCTTCCCGAATGTCGTGCAGCGCCCGCTGCGCGCGAAGCCGGGCATGAACGTCAGCCAGATGCACTATGCCCGCCGCGGCATCATCACGCCCGAGATGGAATATGTCGCCGAGCGCGAAAATCTCGGCCGCGAGCGCCTGAAAGAATATGTGCGGGACGGGCAGGACTGGGGCGCCTCCATCCCCGATTATGTCACGCCCGAGTTCGTCCGCGATGAGGTCGCGCGCGGCCGCGCCATCATCCCCTCCAACATCAACCACCCGGAAAGCGAGCCGATGGCGATCGGCCGCAACTTCCTGGTGAAGATCAACGCGAACATTGGCAACAGCGCCGTCGCCTCGGACGTGGCGAGCGAGGTCGACAAGATGGTCTGGTCGATCCGCTGGGGCGCGGACACGGTGATGGACCTCTCCACCGGCCGCAACATCCACGACACGCGCGAGTGGATCATCCGCAATTCGCCCGTGCCGATCGGCACCGTGCCCATCTATCAGGCGCTGGAGAAGGTCGGCGGCATTGCCGAGGAGCTGACGTGGGAGATCTTCCGCGATACGCTCATCGAGCAGGCCGAGCAGGGCGTGGATTATTTCACCATCCATGCGGGCGTGCGCCTGCCCTACATCCCGCTCACCGCCAAGCGCGTCACCGGCATCGTCTCGCGCGGCGGCTCGATCATGGCGAAATGGTGCCTCGCGCACCACAAGGAGAGCTTCCTCTACGAGCATTTCGACGAGATCACCGAAATCATGAAGACCTATGACATCGCCTATTCCCTCGGC
>JAFKLU010000337.1 GCA_017304105.1 Sphingomonadales bacterium | reverse complement strand
GGTTACACGCTGGACGAGATCCAGAACGATATCACCGGCGTCACCCCCGCGAGCTTCGAGCCGACCATCGACTATGTGGTCACCAAGATCCCGCGCTTCGCCTTCGAGAAGTTCAAGGGCGCCGAGCCGCTGCTGGGCACCGCGATGAAGTCGGTCGGCGAGGTGATGGCGATCGGCCGCAACATCCATGAGTCCATGCAGAAGGCGCTGCGCGGGCTGGAGACGGGCCTTTCCGGCTTCAATCAGGTCGATCATCTGGTCGGCGCGAGCCGGGACGAGATCATCGCCGCGCTTGGCCAGCCCACGCCCGACCGGCTCCTGATCGCCGCGCAGGCGCTCCGTGAGGGCCTGAGCGTGGCGGAGATCCACGCTGTCGCCAAGTTCGATCCCTGGTTCCTGGAGCGCCTCGCCGAGATCGTCGCGGCCGAAAAGGGCGTGCTGGAGAACGGTCTGCCGCAGGATGCCGAGGGCATGCGGCAGCTCAAGGCCATGGGCTTCTCGGACAAGCGCCTGGCCTGGCTGGCGCTGCAGTCCGCCAATCTGCGCCCCGGCATGGAGAGCGCGATCCGGCGCGGCTCGGGGCTGATCCGCGAGGCGGTCGTCGCGATGACCGGCGGCGTCACCGAGGATGAAGTGCGCGCGCTGCGGCACAGGCTCGGCGTGCGCCCGGTGTTCAAGCGGATCGACACCTGCGCGGCGGAGTTCGACGCGAAGACGCCGTATATGTATTCGACCTATGAGGCGCCGACCTTCGGTGAGCCGGAGAACGAGGCGTTCCCGTCCGATCGCAAGAAGGTCGTGATCCTCGGTGGTGGCCCGAACCGCATCGGTCAGGGCATCGAGTTCGATTATTGCTGCTGCCACGCCTGCTTCGCACTGGAAGATGCGGGCTATGAGACGATCATGGTCAACTGCAACCCGGAGACGGTGAGCACCGACTATGACACGTCCGACCGGCTCTATTTCGAACCGCTGACCGCCGAGGACGTGCTGGAGATCCTCGCCGTCGAGCAGTCGAAGGGCGAGCTGGCCGGCGTCATCGTGCAGTTCGGCGGGCAGACGCCGCTCAAGCTGGCGCAGGCGCTGGAGGATGCGGGGATTCCTATTCTCGGCACTTCGCCGGACGCTATCGACCTCGCCGAGGATCGCGAACGCTTCGCCGCGCTGGTGACGAAGCTCGGCCTGTTGCAGCCCGCCAACGGCATCGCCCGCTCGCGCGAGGAGGCCATCGCGGTCGCCAATCGCATCGGCTATCCGGTGCTGATGCGGCCGAGCTATGTGCTCGGCGGCCGCGCGATGGAGATCGTCGACGGGCAGGCGCAGCTTGAGGAATATATCGCCACCGCCGTGCAGGTCTCCGGAGACTCGCCGGTGCTTATCGATCAGTATCTGCGCGATGCGGTCGAGGTGGATGTCGATGCGCTGTGCGATGGCGACGATGTGGTCGTTGCCGGCGTGCTCCAGCATATCGAGGAAGCGGGCGTCCATTCCGGCGACAGCGCCTGCTCGCTGCCGCCCTATAATCTCCCGGCCGACATCATTGCCGAGATCGAGCGCCAGGCTGACGTGCTGGCGCGTGCGCTCAGCGTGCGCGGTCTCATGAACATCCAGTTCGCGGTGAAGGACGGGAAGGTCTATCTCATCGAGGTCAATCCGCGCGCCTCGCGCACGGTCCCGTTCGTCGCAAAGGCCATCGGCACGCCGATCGCGAAGATCGCGGCGCGCGTGATGGCGGGCGAGAAGCTGGCGAACCTGCCGAAGATCGACCGGAACGCCATCTCGCACATCGCGGTCAAGGAAGCCGTCTTCCCGTTCAATCGCTTCCCCGGCGTCGATCCGGTGCTCTCACCGGAAATGAAGTCCACCGGCGAAGTCATGGGAATCGACAGCGATTTCGCGACCGCCTTCGCCAAGGCGCAGATCGGTGCGAGCACCATCCTGCCGGACAGCGGCACGGTGTTCATCTCCGTCAAGGACAGCGACAAGGCGGTGATC
>JAFKLU010000354.1:21909-22863 GCA_017304105.1 Sphingomonadales bacterium | reverse complement strand
GCCACGGCGCCAGAGCCCCAGGATGCAGAGGCGCCGCCAGTCACGACCTCGCTGCGCTGAAGCAGGATCGCGGGAATGACGCCGAGGTCGACGGTGCCATCCGAGAAGGTGGGGACGTGGCGGCGACCATTGACGAGGACAAGCGTGCGCTGCGCGCCGATGCCGCGCAGATCAGGATAAACGGATGCCGTGGCCGCCTGACCCGTGGTGCGGAACGAGGGAACCTGCGCGAGCACATCCTGAACCAGCAACGGCGCCACGGCCTGAACCTGCGCCTGAGTGAGCACCATCGTCGGCGTCGGCGCATTGAAGCCCCCCGACTGGATGCGCGACGCGGTGACGACGATATCGTCTGTCGTCGTCGCCGTCCCTCCGGCCTGCGCTTCCGTGTCTGCTGCGCTCGTCGTCTGCGCCTGTGCGCCCGAAGCCAGCATTATCGCGGCAGCGACCAAGCTGCTCGCGCCGCGCAGTCTGCCGCGAGTCTTGCGAGCCGCGCTGGTCAGCGCCGGCAAGTCATCCTTATCCATTTACACTCTCCCCTGTTATGTTCCCTAGCGCCCCCGCAGCCCCCTCAGGGGCTGACCACCACCGTCACACGGCGGACTTTCCAGTCGCCGATTTCATAGTTTTTGTTCGCGTTGATCACGTAGCGCGGGCGCGTCACGCCCACCCCCTTGAGCAGGTCCGCGATCTGGTTTGCGCGCTTCTCCGCGATGTAATCATGTTCGATCAGCAGCGAGCCGTCATCGAGCTGCGTCGCCCCGCGCAGCCCCGTGATCTCGATCTTGCTGGCATTCACCTCCCGCGCATATTTCAGCACGGGCTGGAGGAAGCGCGGCGTCGAGAAGCCGACGGTGCCGTTGAAATCATAGTGAATGTCGAACGAGCGCGGCTTGAACGGCGGCGTGGGCGCCGGCGGCGGCGGCGCATAAGTGAACGCGAGGCGGCCGGCGC
>JAFKLU010000354.1:0-21898 GCA_017304105.1 Sphingomonadales bacterium | reverse complement strand
CAGATCGTAACGATCCTCGGCCGGCAGCAGAATATTGCAGTCCTCTGCGCGCTCTTCCATCACCGATACCTTGACCGGCTTGATGACGACGCCGCCGCAGATGCGAGGCTCATCGGAAATGCGCCCCTCGACCAGCACCTTGTGGCCCAGCGATGGCGGGCTGAACTCGGCGCTGACGTCCGTCTGGATGCCGATATAATAGAGTTCGCCGCGATATTCCGCCAGCCAGCAAGGCACGGACTTGGTATCCCGCACGATCGGGCAGCCGACGAAGGCGAAGTCCGCCGGCGCCTTCGCGCCGATCAGGACGGTGCTGGACAGCGCCAGCCAGGCAAAACGGGCGCGCATCACAGGCTGCTCAGGAAATTCTCGAGATCGAGCTTTTCCTCGTCCGAGAACTGGATGTTGTAACGCCGGTCGTAGAAGTCGATCAGCTCGCGGATCGACGCGGCCGAGCCGTTCGAGAAATAAGGGGCGCGCGCAGCGAGCCCACGGAATTGCTGCATGACGATTGTCCCTACATCGTTGCACTTGCCGGAAATCAGCGCGCGACCCGGATCCTGGGTGTAGAAGACGCGGCCGAGATAGGGATGCGGCGGCACCCCCGCCTTGCACGTCACCCGGAAGAGCGGCATCTCGGGCTGCTCCTTCGTCCAGGGATTGCGCGGTGTTTCCTTGGCCCAGGGCAGATTGGTGGTGCCCAGGTCCATCCAGCCATTGGCGCTATCCATGCCGGTCATGTGCATACCGTGGCAGGTCGCGCAGGTCCGCTTGGTCGGATTGCCGAGGCCGACCGTGTTGAGGTGCATCGAATCGCGGATCCAGAAGGTGCGGAACGTGAAGATGTCATGCCCGCGCCGGATGGAGGCACGCATCTCGGCCTCTTCCTTCTTCTGCGGCGTTTTCCAGGCGTCTCCCATCGGGAAGACCCAGCGGCTGGTGTTGTTGCCGAGCACACCCTCCTCACCGGCCGCGAGCGCACGCGGCCCGAACGAGGTCGGCCCGTCCTTCTCGATCAGGCTGCCGGCGCCCTTGCGCCAGACCTGCGCACCATAGATCTGCTTCTCGAACGCGACGATGCGCGCAATCTGCTCGTCCGTCGGCTTGCCGGCATATTGCAGGTGGTTCATCGCGGCATCGATCGCCTGCATCTTCAGCGTCGGATGGCGCGCATCGGACATCAGGTTCATGCTGACCGGCCGGTTGGTATCGGGATCGCGCGATGCCGGCATACCCGTCTTGCCCACGAATTCGCCTGCGCCGAAGCGATCCTGCGTGGGATATTTCATGTTGATGATGGGGCGCGGGCGCCGATAGACCGAGATGGTCGGATTGGCGCTGTTGAGCCCATATTCGGGATGAGTGTTGCAGCCCGTGGGGTCGCGCACGACTTCCAGCGTGAACTCCGGGTCGATCCGGCTGCCATCCGGCGCCTTGGGCGGCCAGGGCAGGAAGATGCGGAACAGCCCGCGCTTGAGCAGCAGCGAGTGCGAAGCCGGATCGCCCGAGGGCAGGTGCGGACAATTCTGGCCGTCGATCGCGGCGAAGATCGGGTCCTTGCCGCCGGTGTCCTTCCACCGCTTCTGGATGGTCGCGACCGAAATGCTCATCGCGTCGGAAGGCTGATGGCAGCTGACGCAGGCACGGCCGTTCGTGCCGATCGGCTCGAAGAACGGATGCCCCTTCGTCTCGACCGGGCCGCCCTGGTTGTACAGGCCGAGGCGCCCGTAGGCGTCGTCATATTCGACCGTCTCGGGAATGGGGCGTCCCTCGCCGGGGGACCACCAGTCGTCGCGCGGCTGAGCGCTCACGCCGGCCTCGCGGGCCGAAGCCCCGCCCGCCGGCTTGCTCTGGACCGTCGCCTGGCCGGCAACCTTACTGGCTGACGCCGGCTGGGCCGACGGCGCCGTCTGAGCATGCATTGCCGCCGAAACGATGCTTATCGAAGCCAGACCCGCGGCGCCTAGCAGCCATGATCGCGCGCTCACTCAATCCTCCCCCCAAAAGTCGACTTATCTGGTCGAATCATGTGACTTTTCTATAATGTGGTTTTCCTATTAATTGACTCTCGATAGTCAAGCGTTTTCCGGGGGCTGGTTCGACGCTAGAGCAGCATCGGGGAGCGCCGGGCTGAGGAGATTCCGCGAATGGACGATACGGACGATACAGGGCTGGACTTCGACACGCTGGCGCAGGATGTCGGGGTGCAGGTGAACCTGACGCGGCGCGCCTTGTGGATGAAACCGTCGGAACTGACGCTCTTTCGGGATGGTCGTCATCCCAGCGGGCTCATCTCCGTCTTCATCATGATCGGCGCAAATCCCGGCGTGTCTCAGAAGAAGCTGGCCGATGCGCTGTTTCTCGATCCCGGCGCGCTGGGCGACATTGTCGATCTGCTTGAAACCAAGCACTTGGTCGAGCGCCGCCGCGACCCGGCGGACCGCCGACGGATGAGCCTGTTCGCCACACCGGCAGGAAAGAAGGAAATCACGCGCCTCAAGGCCCGCACGGGCGAGAAGAACGAGCGACTGACCGCCGCCTTCACCCCGGAGGAGGTCGAACTGCTGATCGAGTTTCTGCAGCGGCTGCGCAACCAGGCGAGGTAAGGTGGCGGGCCGCGCCCGCACAGTGAGGATCAGAAAGCATGCGTCGCGGCTTTGGCACGCCCCCTGAAGGACGCTGGCGGTGATTTGAGACACGGGCGGGTGGCCCGCGCCATCGCGGTTCTTAGAAATCGCGCCCCCTTCGCTCGATCGACGTCGGACCGCGTTCAGCCGGGAGCAGCCTCGCCTGCAACCCGAAGCCGCTGACACTGGTCGACCACCAGCTGGCGCAACCAGACGCTCTCCACGGATGCATGCACCCGCGGATGCCAGGCCATCGACAGATTGGGATCGGGAAAATCCAGCGGCGGCTCAATGATCCGGATGCCGGGGCCGACGGTGCGGGCGAGGCGTTCGGGGAACATTGCCACCATCCGCGTGCCAGCCACGATGCTGGGCGCAATGGCGAAATGCGAGACGCGCACCACCACCCGCCGTTGGAGCCCGCAGCTCGCCAGATAGCGGTCCACCAGATTTGGATAGATCGGCCGCTCGCTTTCCAGCGCGACATGGTCGAGCGCCGCGAAATCCTCGATTGTCATCGGCTCGGACAGGCCTGGATGATCCGCCGAGGCGATCAGGACGATGCGATCGTCCAGCAGCTTGCGGCGGTGCCATTGCGGCGGGAGCGACCGCAGCCAGCCAAAGCGCAGGTCATAGCGCCCTTCATCCAAGGCAGAAAGATCGGTCTGCCGATTGGGGATGACTGCGACGCTCACGGTCGCGCGCGGCGCACGCTCGTGTAGTTCGGCCAGCAGACCCGGCAGAAGGACCTGGCCGGCATGGTCCGTAATGCCGAGCTTGAAGTGCACGAAGGAGGAGGCGGGATCGAACGTCTCGCCCGCGAACACGCCCAGCAGATGCGGCAGCGCCGCTTCGAGCCGCGCCTGCAATTGCGCTCCTGCAGCAGTCAGCACCAGACCCGTGCCGTCGCGGACCAGCAGCTCATCCCCGAACGCGGTCCGCAGCCGCGCAAGCAGATGGCTCATCGCCGGCTGCGATAGCCCCACTTCACGCGCCACGCGGCTGACGTTGCGCTGCGCCAGCAATTTGCTGAGCGCAATCAGCGCGCCGACATCCAGCCGACGTATATTCGCAGAAAGAATATCCGACATTGATACCATTCATTAGTGCGCCTCGCAGCCTTTGGATAGTTATCCCGCAGAACAATCGCGGCGCATGATCGCGATTTCCAGGATGAGGAGCGCAAAGGTAAATGGCGATGACCGATACGTTTGGGAAAGACGCCGCGACAGCGCCCATGACCAGCCGCATCGCGCGGATGTTCGACGGGCTCGACGTGGTGCGGGACGGTCGGTTCCGGGTCAGCATTGCCAAGTCCCGCATCATGACGGCGTCGTTCGCGGCAACCGAGGGCCAACCGCAGGTGCTGCGCGTGGCCCGCGCCTTCGCCGCTGTGCTGGCCGAGATCCCCGTGTTCATCGCGCAGGACGATCTGCTGGCCGGCAATCTGGCCGCGATCCCCGGCGGCGTCGAGCTCAGCTCGCTCTGGGCGACATGGGGCGAAGACGAGCTCGATGCCCTGTGTGCAGCCGGCTTCGCCGTCGATCCGGCCGATCGCCCCGAGATCGCCCGCATCAACGACTATTGGCAGACGCGGTCGCTGACCTCGCGGATGACCGCGCGCTATGACGATCAGCGGCTGTGGCCCTATGCCCAGCTCGGCGTGGTGCTGCCCGCCTTTCGCAGCAAGGAAGAAGGCTGGGGCCCGGGCGGCATGATCGGCTGCGGCTGGGGCATCCATCATGAAATCAGCCAGATCATCGCCGTCTTCGATTACGAGCGCGTCCTGCGCGAGGGGCTGAGCGCCCTGCTCGCCGAGGCGCGGGAAAAGCTGGCGGCGACGCGACTGATGAGCGCGGACGACGTTGCGCGCGTGGAGCTGCTGCAGGCCATGGTCATCTCGCTAGAGGCCATTGTCGGCTTTGCAGGCCGGCTGGCCGATGCCGCCGACGCAGCGGCCGCATCGGAGAGCGACCCGGCGCGCGCCGCCGAGCTGCGCGAAATGGCCGCCATGTGCCGCCATGTCCCGCTCAACCCGGCCCGCACCTTCCGCGAAGCGATGCAAAGCCTGTGGATCATGTGGCTGATGATCCTGCCCGCCGGCATCCTTTCCTTCGGCCGGCTGGACCAGCTGCTGGGCGATTTCTACGCCCGCGATCTGGCCGCCGGGCGCATCGACGAGGCCGCCGCGCTGGAGCTGCTGCAATGGCTGCGGATCAAGGATTCGCACATCGTCATCACCTCCGGCCAGACGCACCGGAAGAAATATGGCGGGCTGGCCAAATGGCATAATTGCACGATCGGCGGGCAGACGCCCGATGGGCGCGACGCGACCAATGCGGTGAGCCATCTGCTGCTCAAGGCGGCCCGCACCTGCCCCACCCCGCACCCCACGCTCACCATGCGCGTGCATGATGGCACGCCCGACGATCTGTTGGACGAGGCGCTCGAACTGATCGGCACGGGCATCGGGCTGCCGGCGCTGCTTGGTGACAATTCGGTGATCGCCTTCCTCGATCGCGAAGGCGTATCGCCGGCCGATGCACGCAATTACGCTGTCGCCGGATGCCTGGGCGTCAATGTGATCGGCCAGTCGCGCATGGTCGCCTCGCCCATGTTCGTCGCGCCGATGGTGCTGAAATTCGCCTTGCATGGCGGCCGCGATCCGGCAACTGGCAAGCAGGTCGGCCCTGAGACGCCGACCCTCGGGGAATGTGCTGATTTTGCCGAGTTCGAGGCGGCGTTTCGCACCCAGCTCGCACATTTCCTGGAACTCCAGGCGGAGTTCAACAATGTCACGATCCAGAGCTTTGGCGAGCGCTTCCCCCAGCCGGTCGAATCCGCGCTGATGAACGGCGGCATCGGCGCGGCCAAGAACATCTTGGGGCGGACCTTGCCGTTCGAGAACGGCACGGCCGTCAATCCGATCGGGCTGGTCAACGTCGCCGATTCGCTGGTCGCGATCCGCCGCCGCGTGTTCGAGGAGCGCGCCATCGCGCCCGACGCGCTGCTCGCGCATCTCCAGAGCGACTGGGCAGGCGCGGAGGGCCAGGCCGCCCGCGCGCTGATGCTGTCGGCCCCGAAATACGGCAATAACGATCCCGAGGCAGACGCTGCGGCGGCCGCCCTGTATCGCTTCTGCGCAGAGACGATCACCGCACTGACCACCACCTATGGCGGCTTCCAGAAGGCCGGGTCCATCACCATCGGCACCTGCATCATGCCGGGCGGCCGGGCGAGCGGCGCCACGCCCGATGGGCGACAGGCCGAAGAGGGGCTGGCGGATGAATCGCTCACGCCGATGCGCCGGCGCGATACACAGGGGCTGCCGGCGTTGATCAACAGCGCATTGGCCATCGATCAGGTCGCATGGCAGGCGCTGTCACTCGACCTTCGCCTCGCGCCGGCGCTGTTCGCCGATGCCGCCTCGCGCGGCCGCGTCGCCGCTGTCGTGCGCGATTATTTCAAGCGCGGTGGCAAGCACATCCAGTTCAACGTCGTCTCCTCCGATGTGCTGCTCGATGCGCAGGCCCGGCCGCAGGCGCACTCCGATCTGATCGTGCGGATCGGCGGCTGCAGCGCCTATTTCACCCAGCTCGATCGCCACACGCAGGATGAGATCATCAATCGCACGGAGTATGCCGATGTCGACTGAGGCCGCCACCGCGCCCGCCGGAGCGCTGAACAGCAGCTTCCGCACGAGCCCGCGCATCGCGCTGTTCTTCCTGTTCCTGCTCAACACGCTGCTGGTGCTCGACAAGATCATTTTCACGATCCTGCTTGAGCCGATCAAGCACGAGTTCCAGCTCGACGATTTCCGCCTCGGCCTGCTTGCCGGAGCGGTCTATGCCTTCTGCCTGGGCATCGCGAGCGTGCCCTTCGGCATCCTCACCGATCGCGGCAACCGGCGCAATCTTGCGGCGGGGTGCCTGGCATTCTGGTCCGCCATGACCGGGCTGTGCGGGCTGGCGCAATCCTACACGCTGCTCCTCGCCGCGCGGCTGGGCGTCGGCGTGGGCGAGGCAGGCGGCGGACCGACGGCCTTGTCGATGATCTCGGACCTGTTCGCGCACAAGAAGCGCGCGACGGCGATGGCGATCTTCTCGCTCGGCACGCCCATGGCGGCGCTGATCAGCCTGACGACCATGACCAAGGTCGAGGCGATGTTCGGCTGGCGCGTGGTGCTGATCGCCGCCAGCATCCCCGGTTTCCTCATCGCGATCGCGATGTGGCTGTTCATGGCCGAGCCGAAGCGCGGGGCGGAGGCCCAGCGGGCCTCGGCGCCCCCCATGCGCGAGACGCTGGCCTATATCCGCTCGCAGCGCTCGCTGGTGCTGCTGCTGGCCGGGGCGATGTCCGCCTATATCGTGCTGGCCGGGGTCAGCTCGTGGAACTTCTCGTTCCTGATCCGGGTGCATCACGTCAAACTGAGCGAGGTCGGGCCGCTGCTCGGTGCGTCGATCGCCGGCGCCGGCATGATCGGCCTCTATGGCAGCGGGCGGCTGGCCGATTTCCTCGCCGAGCGCGACGAACGGTGGCGCACCCGCGTGATGGCGGGCACGACGCTGGCATCGGTGGGCTTCGGCATCGCGGCCTTCACCGTGAGCGACTGGCACCTCGCCGTCGCCTGCACCGCAGGCCTTGCGGCGTGCGCCACCCTTTGGCTCGCGCCCGGCTACGCCCTGTCGCAAAGCCTGGTGCCCACGCGGATGCGCGGCACCATCGGCGCGATCATCTTCATGCTCGCCAATGTCGTGGGCTACGGCTTCGGGCCGCCGCTCGTCGGGCTGCTCAGCGATGTGTTCCAGTCCGCCGGTGCCGCCGCGCCATTGCGCGACGCGCTGGTCTTCATCGTGAGCGGAAACGTCATTTCCGTGCTGCTCTTCCTGCTCTCCGGCCGCACGCTGCGCGCCGATCTGGAGCGGGCGGGCGCCATGTCACCAACGACAAACGCCTAAAAAACATACCTAAGGAGGGGAATTATGACCAACATCCGTGGAACGCGCGTCGCGATCAGCGCGCTCGTCGTCGCTCTGGCAGGGGGCAGTGCCTTCGCCCAGACCGCGCCCGCCGCAGCCGTGCAATCGGTCGCATCCGCCCAGGACGAAGTGGGAGTCGACGACATCGTCGTCACCGCGCAACGCCGCGAGGAGCGCTTGCAGGATACGCCGATCTCGCTCGTGGCGATCAGCGGCGAGGGTCTGGCAGATCGTGGCGTGACCAACATCAAGACGGTCACCAACTTCATGCCGAATGTTGAACTGACCAACACAAACCGGCCGACCGCCGGTGGCTCGGCCTATGCGGCGTGGATCCGCGGCGTGGGCACGGGCGACTATGCCTTCCCGACCGATCCCGGGGTCGGCCTCTATGTCGATGGCGTATATCTGGCGCGCACGCTAGGCGGCCTGCTGAGCGTGGCCGATATCGAACGGATCGAGGTGCTTCGCGGCCCGCAGGGCACGCTCTACGGGCGCAACACCATCGGCGGCGCCATCAACCTGGTGACCACCACGCCGCCGACCTCGGGCGAGGTAGAGGGGCGGATCACCGGCCGTCTGGGCAGCTATGGCCGCGCCGATATCGTCTCGACGATCGCCGCGCCGCTGGTCGAAGGCAAGGTGGGCGCCAAGCTGTCCGCCAGCTATTTCAGCAGCGATGGCTTCGGCCGGCGCCTGCGCACCGGCCAGCGCCTGAATGGCGAGGATCGGCTGGTCCTGCGCGGCGGCTTGCTGTTCAACCTCACCGACAGCGTCTCGCTCGATGTGCGCGGCGATTACAGCCGCCAGCGCAATCTGGGCTCGGTCGCGCAGATCGCCGGCATCCTGCCGATTGCGACGCCGGCCCTGGTGGCGCGCTTCAACACCATCGCCGCGCCTGTGCAGAACGCGCAGAACGGCCTGCCGGCGGGGACCACCTATAACAACGTGTTCGCCCTGCCCGGCACCTATTCGACCAACAGCACCAGCCCCCTGCAGGACGATTACGACATTGGCGGCGTCTCGGGCACGCTGGCATGGCAGCCGAGCGATGCCTTCGGCTTCAAGTCGATCACGGCCTATCGCAAGATGCACACGCGCATCCAGGTGGATGGGGACAACAGCCCCTACACCATCTCCAGCACCGACGAGACGATCCACGACGATCAGTTCAGCCAGGAATTCCAGGTCAGCGGCAAGCTGCTCGACGACAGGCTGAAATATCTCGCTGGTCTCTATTATTTCAGCGAGCGCGGCACCTCGGATCGGCTGAGCGGCAGCTTCCGCGGCGTCTATGAGGTCACCGGCATCGCAAGCGACGCCCGCGACACGCTGACCTCGCAAAACTATCGCGCGAAATCCTATGCGGCCTTCACCCAGCAGGATCTGACGATCACCGACGGGCTGGAACTTTCGCTCGGCGCGCGGATCAACCGTGACGAGAAGGACTTCACCGTTCAGGTCGCACTCCCGCAGCGCGGCGGGCTAGTCACGATCCCGCGCCAGACGCGCACGGCATCCTGGACCTCGTTTACGCCGCGCATCGGGGTGAACTGGAAGCCGAGCGCTGATCACCTGATTTACGGCAGCTATTCGACCGGCTTCAAAAGCGGCGGTTTCGCCAATCCGACCGCGACCACGGCGGCGCCGATCTACGATCCCGAGAAGCTGCGCACCTTCGAGCTGGGCGCGAAGACCCAGTGGCTCGACAATCGCCTGACCGTCAATGTCGCGGGCTTCCTGTCAAACTGGCGTGATATCCAGCTCAACGTCATCGTGCCCGGCCCGACCGGCGGCGTCGTGAACCTGACGAGCAATGGCGGCACCGCGCGCCTCTACGGGTTCGAGGCCGAAATCGCCGCGCGCCCCACCCGCGCGCTGCGCCTGAACCTGGGCCTGGGCTATACGCACAACGAGTTCACCTCACTGGCCAGCGGCGCGGTGACGGCGGGCATCACGATGTCGACCAAATTGCCGCACGTGCCGGCCTGGTCGATCACGCCGGGCATCCAGTATCAGGCGGAAACGTCGATCGGCAGCTTCATGCTGCGCAGCGACCTGAGCTATCGCAGCGCCCAGTTCCTTGCGATCGCCGACCCCATCTCGCGCGAGCCCGGCTTTGCCCTGCTAAGCGCGCGCGCGACCTTCGTGCCGGCCGGAATGCCCAATCTGGAGCTTGGCATCGAGGGCACCAACCTCACCAACCACCGCTATCTCGTCTATCACCAGCAGGCGGCGATCTTCGGCATCGAGATCACCCAGCCGGGTGATCCGCGGCTCCTCGCCGGCACCGTGACGCTGCGGTTCTAGCGCCCATGCGATACGCCCGGATCTCCCCCGCGCTGCCACCGGTGTCCACGATCTCGCTGGGATCGTGGAACACCTTCTCCCGGTGCACGCCGGCAGAGCTGCAGGCCCTGCTGGCGCGCGCGTTCGATCGCGGCGTCAACCTGCTCGATATCGGCTATTATTGGGACAAGCCCGATACGGAGGAGGCCGTGGCGGCGGCACTGGGCGCCCTCGGCGTATCGCGAGACCGCTATCTGGTCGCGCAGAAGCTATGGCTGTGGGATTATCCGCAGGAGAGCTTCCGCGGCCAGCTCGGGCGCTCGCTCATCAAGCTGGGCCACGATCATGTGGACGTGGTCATGGTCTCGCGGCCGGCGGCGGGCATCGCGCTTGAGGCGATGTGCGGCGAAGTGGTCGCTCTGGTCGAGGCGGGCATGGCGCGCGCCTGGGGGGTGACCAATTTCTCGGCCGAGCAGGCGCACGCGGCCCTTGCGCTGTGCGATGCAAAGGGCTGGCCGCGGCCGGCCATGCTGCAAATGCAGTATAACGTCATGCGGCGCGGCGTGGTTGAAGGCGCAGACCATGCCGCCTTGTTCGCGTCCGGCGCGATCGGGCTGTGCGCCGCGCATACGCTGGAGGGCGGCATCCTCGCCGGGCATCTCGATCGCGATCGGGTCGATCCACCCGCCTTTGCCGAGGGCACGCGCCCCATCGAGCGCAACATCGCGCGCGATTCGGGCGGCATCCGTGAGGAAATTCGGGCGCGCCAGCCGCGTCTGGCCGCGCTCGCCGCCCGCCTGGGCGCCACCCCTGCCCAGTTGGCGCTGGCCTTCGTGCTGGAGCATCCCGCGCTCTCCACCGCGCTGATCGGCGTGACCCGTGTCGATCAGCTCGACGAGAATATCGACGCGGCCCAATTCGTGCCGAGGCTGGACGAGGTGCGCGAGGAGCTGGCGGCGCTCGCCATTGCGGGCGTGGGCCATCCGAAATTGTTCAATCCGCATAACGACATCTGACAGGGCATGGCTGCAACACCCTTGTTCAACGCGCCGATGGCGTTGGGCACCGCCGCATTCGGAGACGATGATCGGGGGAGCTGGAATGTCGGACAGGAGCGCGCGCACCGGCTGGTCCGGCATGCCTTCGATCGCGGCATCACGCTGTTCGACACCGGCAGCAGCTATGGCGGCGGCCTGGCGGAGCAGCGCCTTGGCGACGCGCTCGCCGCGATCGGGCGGCGCGACGCCGTGCAGATCGTCACCAAGCTCTATTTCCCCAGTGCGCCCGGCGCTGGCGATGGCGGCCTCTCCCGCGCGACAATGACGGCGACGCTGGATCGCAGCCTTGCGCGATTGCGCACCGATCATGTCGATATGCTGATGATCCATCGCTGGGACCCAAGCGTGCCGCTGGAGGAAACGCTCGGCGCGCTCGAGGGCTTCGTTCGCTCGGGCCGGGTCCGGTCGATCGGCGCCTCCTCCATGTCGGCCTGGCGGCTGATGAAGGCGCTCGGCCTCCAGCGGCACGGCGGGCTGGCGCCGTTCACGGCCATGCAGGGCTATTACAACCTGCTATACCGCGAGGAGGAGCGCGAGATGATCCCGCTCTGCCGCGAGGAAGGGCTGCACTATATGGCCTGGTCTCCGCTGGCGCGCGGGCGGCTGGCGGGGCCGGCTGCGGATGCCGCGCGGCTCGCGACCGATCCGCTGGCGGCCGCCCGCTATGACGACGCTCTCGATACCCCCGTTCTCGCCGCGCTGGACGCCGTCTCCGCCGGGACCGGCGTACCGCAGGCCAGCCTGGCGCTGCGCTGGCTGAGCGAACGCGGCGCCCAGCCGGTCATCGGCGCATCAACCGAAGCCGAGATCGACGTTGCGCTGGAGGCTGTGACGGGCACCACGCCAATGCCCGATCTCTCCCCCGTCGAACAGGCATACCGGCCGCATCCCGTCTTGGGATTCGACCCCAAAGCGGAGCAGGCCCTTGGTTGAATCGCGCGTTGCCATCATCACCGGCGCAGGATCGGGCATCGGCCGGGCAACCGCCGTGCGGCTCGCGGCGCAAGGCTGCCGGACGTTGCTCTTCGACCGGGACGGGGAAGCGGTCGCCCGCGTCGCGGCGGACCTGAGCCATGGCGCATCGGCCTACCCGGTCGACGTCACCGATGCGCTGGCCATCAACAGCGCCGTCGCGGCCATCACGGACAGCTTCGGGCGCATCGACATTCTCATAAACAATGCCGGCGGTGGCGGCGGCGCCCGCCTGCTCGATGTCGATGCGGCGAATTGGGAGGCGATGCTGGCGCTCAATCTCACGTCCGCGTTGCGCCTGATTCAGGCCGTCGCGCCGGTGATGGCGCGAAACGGCGGCGGCGCGATCGTGAATGTGGCATCACTTGCAGCCCGATTCGCGTCTCCCAAGGGCGGGGCAGGCTATTCCGCCGCAAAGGCGGGCCTGCTGGCGCTGTCCAGACAGGCGGCAAGCGAGCTGGCATCGTCCGGCATACGGGTGAACTCCGTGCTTCCCGGTCCGACCCGCACAGAGCTGACCAAATTCTCGGTCCGCCGCGATGAAAGCTTCCCGCTCGGCAAATGGATCGAGGCAGACGATATCGCCGCGGCCATCGCCTTCCTCGCCAGCGAGGATGCCAGGATGTGCAGCGGGGCCGAACTCGTGGTCGACGGCGGCTTGTCGGTCGCGCTGGGCTAGGCGCCCCTTGCCCCCAACGCGGCCAGCTGAAACGGACACGGCCAGGGAGCCTGCATCCTCGGCGCGCCGGACCTGGCCCTTTTGGTCGCGGCCAACTGTTCAGCGTGACCGCTTTGCCGGCTCTCCATCAGCGTTGAGACACTCGTCTGTCGGGGAAGCTTGCGGCCGGTCCATACCGGGGAAACAGACCTGATAGCGGGCAGAACAAGGCGGTTTTCCAGCCGAAGCCGAAAAACACCCTGTTCTCAAATTTAGAGACTGTCTGGTGCGGTCGAGAAGACTCGAACTTCCACGGGCTTTCGCCCACAACGACCTCAACGTTGCGCGTCTACCAGTTCCGCCACGACCGCACATCAGAAGGAATGAGAACCGAGCGGCTCTCAGGTAGGCGGCGGCCATTAGCAAAGCGGTTGATGGGATGCAACCTCCCTTCGCGACTGTTTTTCAACAAGCTCTCCTCGCCGCGAAATCCGTGCCCCGGCCTTGACCTTGGCCGCGCGATCGGGCTCTGCCAGCCTCGCAATGTCGAGGAGCGATCGGGTGGCCATGAGCGCCATGAGCACGGATGGTCTGATTCCCGAGGCGCGGCGCATCGCGCGGCTCGCCTGGCCCATCGTCCTCACCAACCTCAACTGGACGATCATGCACCTGATCGACGTGACGGTGGTGGGCTTCTCCGGCACGGGGGAGCTTGGCGCGCTGGCCGCCGGGCGTGTCGTCATGTTCGTGATTCTCATGCTGCTGCTGAGCGGCATGTCAGGCATCATCGTCTTCACGAGCCGGGCTGACGGCGCGGGCGACCTGCCGCGAACCGGGGCGCTCTGGCGCGAGGCGGTGCTGACCGGCCTGCTACTGGGCCTGCCGAGCGCGCTCGTCATAGCGCTTGCCGCCCGGCCATTGCTCCTGGCGACCGGTGTCGCGCCGGAACTGGTCGGGCCCGGCGCCGCCGTGCTGATCGCGATGATGCTCGGCCTGCCGGGGCAGATGCTCTCGATCGGCTGCAGCTTCTTCCTGGAAGGGGTGAGCGCGCCGCGCCGGGTGCTCGCGGTCAATCTCGCCACGCTGCCGCTCAATGCCCTGCTCGCCTGGGCGCTCACGCTCGGCCATTTCGGCCTGCCGGAGTTGGGCGCGGTCGGCGCCGCGCTCGCCACCTCCATCACCAGCACGATTGGCGGGCTGGCCATGGCGCTTATGGCCTGGACCCTGCCGAGCGCGGAGGCACGCGAGCTGCGCCGGCTCGATCCGGCGGCCTGGGCCAGCGCGCTGCGCGGCATTCCGGCCATCGTGCGCTTCGGCATCATGCCGGGACTCGGCGCGGCCATGGAAGTGCTCGGCTTCTCCTTCCTGATGATTCTCTCCACCCGGCTTGGCGAGGTGATCGCGGCGGGCTTCCAGATCATGCTCTCGCTGCACAATATCGGCTTCGCGCTCGCGCTCGGCCTGGGATCGGCGGCGGGCGTGCGGGTCGGCAATGCGGTCGGCGCGGACGAGCCCTGGACGGCGCGCCCGCGCACGCTCATCGCTTGCGGCCTCTCGATGCTGGTGATGGGCGCGGTCGTGCTCGTCTATCTGCTGTTCGCCGGGCCCATCGTACGTGCGCTCACCCCGGATGAAGCCGTCGCGCGCGAGGCGATCCTGATGGTCATGATCCTCGCCCCCTTCATCCTGTTCGATGGACTGCAGGCGATCTTCGTCGCCGCCCTGCGCTCCCTCGGCGATCAGGTGGTCGCGGGCGTCAACGGCATCATCGCCTTCTTCCTGCTGCTGGGGCTGGCCGGCTGGGCGAGCTATGCGCTGGGCTGGGGATCAGCCGGGCTCGCCATCGCCTCGGCGATCGGCATGGTTGCTGCGGTGCTGCTGCAGGGCGGCCGCTTCTGGGCCGTCAGCTCGCGCTATCGACGAACCTGAGCTCCAGATTGCGCGCATTCTTGGGGATGTCGAGCCGGCTCTCGGAGACGCGCGCTTCCTCATCGGGCTTGAGGCGCGCTTTGTCCGCCTTGGTCATCCAGCTGAACACCAGCCGGCCCTGATCGTCGCGCAGCTCCACCACCACCGGCGGCACGACCAGCTCATGGTCGCTATTGTTGAGGATGCGCGCGCTGAACGCGAAATATTCCTCGCCGGTCGGCAGATTGCGGCGCTCGGGCGGCTTGGGCAGGTAGAAATTGAGCCCGGCATCGTCCTCGCGCGCCGAAAGGCCCAGATTGACCGCCCAGCTCGGCGGCCCGAAATAGACCAGCGCCGCGCCTGCCGCGCTCACCAGCAGAAAGAACACGATCGCCGCGACCGTCCAGCCTCGGGCGGGGTTGCGCCTGCGGATCGCGGGCGGCTGATAACCCTCCTCGGGATAGTGGACGAATTCCTCGGCCGCGGGCTGGGCCGGCGCGGTCTCGGCGGGCTCGTGACGCGGCACCGACTGGCCGGGGACGACGGGCTCGGCCCTTGCGACCGCAGGCTCGGGCTCCTCGGCATGTTCGAACGGCTCGGGCGGCGTGGCGGCCTGCGCGGCAGGCTGGACCTCAGGCGCGGCGACGGCGGGCTCGGCAGCAAGCTCCGGCGCGGCGGAAACGGCGGGCTCGGGCGCGGCGACCGCGGGCTCCGAGCGGCTCAGATCGGCGCCCTCCTGGAACCAGCTATGGCGGCATGATGCGCAGCGCACCTGCCGTCCCGTCGGACCGATGGCGCTGTCCGGCACAACATAGCGCGTGGCGCATTGCGGGCAGATAAGGATCATTGCGGCCCCATAAACACCGCTTTGTGCGCGAGAGCAAGCCAGCGTTTGCGCCTGCCGCACATAGCGGTCGCGGCGGCCTTGCCCCGCTCGGGAGGCTGTGCCATGCACGGCGAAACTCGCCCCCTGCCGCCGCCAGGCGCCCGGGAAAACAAGGGATACGCCGCGCCGCGATGGCAACGATCGTCCAGTTCGAGAATGTCGGGCTGCGCTATGGGCCCGGCGCCGAAACCCTGTCCGACCTCAGCTTCTCGCTCGACGAGGGCGCCTTTTACTTCCTCACCGGCGCGTCCGGCGCGGGCAAGACCTCGCTGCTCAAGCTGCTTTATCTCGCCCAGCGCCCCAGCCGCGGCGCGATCCGGCTGTTCGATGCCGATGTCGTCACGCTCCCGCGTGAGCGCCTGCCCGGCTTCCGGCGGCGGATCGGCGTGGTGTTCCAGGATTTCCGGCTGGTGCCGCACCTCTCCGCCTTCGACAATGTCGCCCTCCCCCTGCGCATCGCGGGCGTCTCGGACGATCAGCTGCGCGCGCCGGTCGAGGAAATGCTGCACTGGGTCGGCCTCACGGATCGCGCCAGGGCCTTCCCCGCGACCCTCTCCGGCGGGGAGCAGCAGCGGGTCGCCATCGCGCGCGCGGTGATCGGCCGGCCGGAACTGCTAGTCGCGGACGAGCCCACCGGCAACGTCGATCAGGACATGGCGACCCGGCTCATCACCCTGTTCGAGGCGCTGAACAAGCTCGGCACCACGATCGTGGTGGCGACCCACGACGTCGACCTGCTGGGCAAGGTCGCGGGGGCGCAAATGCTGCGGCTCGCTCGCGGTCGGCTCGTCCAGCCGGAGAGCCTGCTGCGCTCCCCGTCCCGCTCGGTGGGCTGAACCATGACGCGTCCGCCCGCTCAGCCCCAGCCTCAGGCCAGGCCCTACACGCCGGGTTCACTCCTGCCGCAGGGGCGGATCACCGGGCCGATGCCCTGGGTGATCGCGATCATGATGTTCCTGACCGTGCTGGCGAGCGCGGCCGGCATCGCCCTCGATCATGCGGCGCGGACGCTGAGCGCCGACATCTCCGATCGCATCACCATTCAAGTCGCCGAGGCCGATGGCGATGCACGCGCCCGTGCCGTGCGTCGCATCGTGACGCTGCTCGGCGAGACGGAGGGCGTCGGCAACATCGCGATCGTGCCCGAGGCCGAGCTATCGGCGCAGCTCGCCCCCTGGCTCGGCAGCGACATGAAGATCAGCGACATCCCCATTCCGGCCTTGATCGATGCCGACTTCTCCGTGCCGCAGGACCAGCGCGATGCGCGCATCGCCACGCTCGACCGGGCGGTGAAGGAGATCAACGCGCAGGCGCGCGTCGAGGCGCACGCCACCTATCTCGCCCCGCTCGCACGGCTGGTCGGCGCGATCAGCCTCCTCTCCTTCGGCTCGGTAGCGCTGATGGCGATCGCGACCGGGGCGGTGGTCGTGCTGGCGGCGCGCGGGGCGCACGCTACCCATCGCGGCACCATCGACATCATGCACATGCGGGGCGCCACGGACGCGCAGGTCGTGCGCCTGTTCCAGCAGCGCATGATGTTCGATGCGCTGTTTGGCGCCGTGATCGGCTTTACGGGCGCGGTGGTCGTCATCCTGGCGGTCGGCCGCTCGATGGCGGCGGTCGCCTCGGATCTGGTGCAGAGCGTCTCGCTGCCCGCGTTCGCCTGGATCTTCCTGCCGATGCTGCCGCTCGCCGGCGTCGGCGTCGCCTGGCTCTCGGCCCGCATCACCCTCCAGCGCGCCCTGCAGCGCTCGCTATGATCCGCCGGCTGCTCGCCCTGTTGCTGATCCTGTGGGCGCTCGGCTTCGCCTGGTTCGCGCTGTTCCTGCCGCAGCCGCATGGAGACGAGCAGACCGACGCCATCGTCGTGCTCACGGGCTCGGCCGGCCGCATCGATCGCGGGCTTGCCCTGCTGCGCCGCAAGCAGAGCGAGCAGATGCTCGTCTCCGGCGTCGATCGGGACGTGAAGCCGCGCGAGTTCGCCCATGCCTATGGCGTGCCGGCGGCGCTCATGGCCTGCTGCGTGACGCTCGGGCGCGAGGCGATCGACACGCGGTCCAATGCGATCGAGACCAGCCGCTGGCTGGCGCGGCGACATTACAAATCCGTCCGCATCATCACCGCCGACTGGCATATGCGCCGTGCCCGCTACGAGCTCTCGCGACAGCTGGAGGCGCCGATCCGGATCATTCCGGATGCGGTCCGCTCCAATCCCAGCCTGACCGTTCTGATGCGCGAATATCACAAATATGTGCTACGCCGCCTTGCAGGCATGGTCGGCATCTGAAAAAGGCAGGGAATGCTGCCGCTCTCGCCCCTCGGCACTGCCGTCGCCCTGCTGCGCTCGCTGCTGTTCGCGCTGCTTTTCTACGGCCTCACCTTGCCGCTGCTCGCCGCCGCGCTCGTCGGCGGCCTCTTCGGCCATCGCGGCATCGCGGAGGTCGCGGAGTTCTGGTCGCGGGTGCATCGCTGGCTGACGCGCTGGGTGCTCGGCCAGCGCGTGGTCGTCGAGGGGAAGCATGAATCCATGTTCGAGACGGTGGATGCGCTCTGCCTGTTCAGCCGGCCGATGATCGCCGCGAAGCGCGAACTCGCGCAGATCCCGCTCTGGGGATCCATCGCGCAGGCTTACGGCCTGCTGGTGGTCAATCGCGCCGGCGGCGCCTCCGCATTGCGCGCAATCCAGACGGAGGCGCGCGCCGCCTTCGCCCAAGGCCGAACGATCGTCCTCTATCCCGAGGGCACGCGTGTCGCTCACGGAGAATGCCCACCGCTAAAATCGGGCTTTGCCGGCCTCTATTCCGTGCTTGGCAGCCCGGTCCTGCCCATCGCGGTGGACAGCGGGCGCCTCTCGCCGCGCAACCGCTTCCTCAAGCGGCCCGGCACCATCACCTATCGCATCGGCGAGCCCATCCCCGCCGGCCTCCCCCGGCGCGAGGCGGAGCAGCGGGTGCACCAGGCGATAAACGCGCTCAACCGGATCGAGGCCTAGGCGGGCCGTGCCGAAGCATCGACGAGCCGTTGACGGAGAGGGGGACTCGGTCCAGCGCGAAATCGATTCGTCTCGCCGTTCGTTCATTGTCGTTTCATGGACGCATGCGGATAGACGCTAATGACGAGGGAAATCCTCAGGGGTCGCGCCCTGCGCGATAGAAAGCAGCGCGCTGCAGGAGACATTGGATGAACCGGAAGACATGGTCGCGCGTATCGGGGCTGCGGATCGCCCTGGCGACGCTGGCGGCTGCCGGCCTCATGGCAGGCCCCGCGCACGCGCAGATAAGCACCGTTGACCCCAATACCCAGATCGACGCGGACCTCGCGCCCGGGGCACCGGCCAGCGACAGCGCGACGCTGGGAACGCCGCCGGCAACGCCCGCCCCCGCGACGGAACCGTCAGCGCCTGTCGCGACGGCCCCGGGCACGGCCAGCACCTCCACCACTACGGCATCCACCGCCGAAGCCGGCGTGCCGGCGAACGCCGCCGCCAACACCTACAAGAAGGACGACCTGATCGGCGCGGCCGAGGGCGTGTTCGGCAAGGGCGCCGAGGGCCTGGCGGGCATCATCGAGAATATCCTGCGCGATCAGGGCGAGCCCATCGCCTATATCGCCGGGCGCGAGGCATCGGGCGCGATCGGCGTGGGCCTGCGCTACGGATCGGGCACCTTGTTCCACAAGATCGAGGGGCAGCGCGACGTCTATTGGACCGGCCCGTCGCTCGGCTTCGACCTTGGCGGCAATGCGGCCAAGACCTTCGTGCTGGTCTATAATCTTTACGACACGCAGAATCTCTACAAGCGCTTCCCGGCCGGCGAAGGCGCGGCCTATCTCGTTGGCGGTTTCAACGCGAGCTATATGCGCTGGAAGGACGTGGTGCTGATCCCCATCCGGCTCGGCGTCGGCTATCGGCTGGGCGTCAATGCGGGCTATATGAAGTTCAGCGAGAAACGGACCTGGCTGCCGTTCTAGCATTCCCCTATCACGCAAGCGCAGGCCGAGTGACGAGCGAAATAAAGCACCGCTATTTCACGCCCTAGAATAGCCATGCACCGTCCGCGCTAGCCAGCGTGCGCGCAGGCGCTAGACTAGGTTGCTAAGAACAACGAGTCTTCAAGGAGCAAAGCCATGGCCGACAGTGATCCGTCCCAGAACCTGCCCACCGGCTATGAGCCGCCCAAGGTGTGGACATGGGACAAGGGGCATGGCGGTGCCTTTGTCGGCATCAACGCGCCGACCGCCGGCGCGCGCGAGGAAGTGAAGCTCCAGCGTGGCGAGCATCCGCTCCAGCTCTATTCGCTGGGCACGCCCAATGGCGTCAAGGTCACCATCATGCTCGAGGAACTGCTGCTCGCCGGGCATGACGCCGAATATGACGCGTGGCTCATCAACATCGGCAAGGGCGACCAGTTCGGCAGCGATTTCGTCGCGATCAACCCGAACAGCAAGATCCCGGCCATGCTCGATTATTCGATGGACCCGCCGCTGCGCCTGTTCGAGAGCGGGTCGATCCTCGTCTATCTCGCCGAGAAGTTCGGCGCTTTCCTGCCGACCGAGATCCGCAAGCGCACCGAGACGTTCAACTGGCTGATGTGGCAGATGGGCTCCGCGCCGTTCGTGGGCGGCGGCTTCGGGCATTTCTATGCCTATGCGCCAATGAAGATCCAATACGCCATCGACCGCTATGCGATGGAGACCAAGCGCCAGCTCGACGTGCTCGACAAGCAGTTGGCGGACAAGCAATTCATCACGGGCGACGAGATCACCATCGCCGATTTCGCCATCTACCCCTGGTACGGCAACATCATGCGCAACGCCTATAATGGCGCGGAATTCCTCTCCGTGCAGGACTATGCGAATGTCGACCGCTGGGTGACGCAGATGGCCGAGCGGCCGGGCGTGAAGCGCGGCCAGCTCGTCAACAGCGCCAGCCGGCCGGGCGGTGGCATCGCCGAGCGGCACAGCGCCAAGGATGTGGACGACGCCATCAAGGCGGCGGAAGAGAAGGCGGCCGCGCAGGCCTGAGGCCCTCCCTCGCCGCGGCGGCGGGGGCGCGGAAAACCGGCGGCGGACACACCGCCGTCACCACGCCCTGCCCCCTATTCGCCGCGCTCAGCTTTCATTCAGCCGGTCGCGCGCAAAGACCGGTTCATGACGATCAGCACTCTCTTGGGTAACGCCGCCATCGGCCGGTCCGGTGCTGGCATGGCCCTCCCCCGATAAGCATGGCGACAGCCCCTGCTGACCCGGCGCCCATGACAAGGCGCCGCCGGCCCCTGCTGGGGGCCGCGCTCGCGCTGCCCGTGGCCGGCTGGGCGGCACTGGCGCTGGGCGCCGCGACGCCGCTCAAGGGGCTGATCGAGCAACGCGCCGGCGATGCGCTGGGCCGCAAGGTCATAATCGGCGGGCCGGTGCGAATCTGGCTCACGCCCTCTTCCGTGCAACTGATCGCGCGCGATGTGCATGTCGCCAACGCCGGCTGGGCGAGCACCCCGGCCCTGCTGCGCGCGGACCGTGTCGAGGCGCGGCTTGAGATCTTCGATCTGTTGATCGGCCGGCCGGGCCTGCGGGCCCTGGCCCTGCGCGATGGCGCACTGGAGCTGGAGCGCAGCGCGGATGGGGCGCGCGTCAACTGGACGCCCGGCAGGACGGGCGCGCTGTTCGATCCCGCAGCGGTGCGCCAGCTCTCCGCCGAGCGCATGACGCTGCGCTATCGCGATCCCGCCGCGAAGGCGGATGCGCGGCTGGAGCTGGACGATGGCGGACAGGGCGTGATCCGGCTGGCGGGCGCGGCAATGCTGGACGGGCAGCGCGTGGGAATCGAGGGCACGCTGCGCTCGGCCCCCTCAGAACCGACCCGGCTAGACATCGGCGCGCGTCTCAGCGGCGTATCGCTCCGGCTGGCGGGCGTGGCGGACAGTCCGTTCGCGCTTGGCAAGGCGCGGCTTTCCGGCAGGGCGCAGGGCGCGGACTTCGCGCAACTGGCCGCGCTGGGCGGGATCGAGCTGCCGCCGATGCCCGATTTCGAGATCGGCGCGCGCATCGGCCATGTGCGGCAAGGCTGGCACTTCAGCCATATCGAGGGGCGCATCGGGCGGACCGACCTCGCCGGCCGGCTGACGCTCGACCAGCGCCGTGCGCGCCCGCTGATGGTCGCGACGCTCACCTCGCGGCAGCTCGACATGGCCGATGCCCGGCGGCTTTTCTCGGTGCAGGAGGACGCGGCGGCGGCGCGGCTGCTGCCCGATGCACCGCTCTCGCCCGATGCGCTCGGCCGTTTCGACGCGGTCGTCGACTATCGCGCCGAGCAAGTGGCCGGCACAGCGCACGCGCCCGCCCATCTCACGATGAAGCTCGCCTTGCTGCGCGGCCTGTTGCAGATCTCGCCCGCGAGCGTCGATCTTGCCGGCGGCTTCGTCTCGACCGACCTGTTCATCGACGCGCGACGCGGACCCGCGCTGGTGCGCGCCGACATTCGCCTATCGCCAACGCCCATGGGCAATCTGCTGCGCGACTGGGGCATC
>JAFKLU010000336.1 GCA_017304105.1 Sphingomonadales bacterium | reverse complement strand
AGGAAGAGGGCGAGGACCACGGCCATGATCGGCAGGTTGTCCCGTCCCGAGGAGAAGGCCTTTGGCGCGCCGCCTTCCGTTTCGACTGATGAGCGCCTGATCCGAATGACAATCCCGGACGACATGCGTGCGCGGGACGGGTTTGGTTACGCCAGTGAGGGGGCGGTAGATGGCCGCTACATGCCAGAGGAGGCAGTTGGGCCAGCGGACCGGATTGAGCTGACCGACCAGGCACAGGTCATCAATGAGGCGATCGACCAGGCGAAGATGCAGGAGCGATCCTGGCCGGCAGTTCAGTACCTCTGGGACGGGCATCCGATCCTCGAATGGTTTGCAGACCGGGCCAGTACTTTCTTCCCGGAGCACGCCGCGCCAGCTGTTTCATTGAACGGTCGCCTTGCCGCTGGCGAAATCGCCGTGGTCCTGCATGGTGCGGTGCCGAATGCGAATGGAGCCCCGGTCGTTGACCGCTGGGCCGTGGTAGTGAGCGCGCCCGACCGATCAATATGGATCGAGGATGTGCCCGATTTCTTGCGACGGACCCGTCTCGCAGAGGATACGCCAAGCCGAATACCGGACGACCTGGCAGCGGCCCAAGCTATTATCCCAGCGGCGGTTGACCGGTTTCAGGCGCATTTGGTCGAACTTCGGCGGGCGCGGGAGGTGGAGGTCCAAAGCGACCTGGATGCAGTCCTCGACCGGCTGGCATCACTGGAAACCCGCTTCAAGGCGCAACTGTCCCTCGACTTCGGAGAGGATCAAACCGGCACCGAGCTGAGCCAATCCGAAAAGAGGCGCTTGACCCTCAGGCGAACGAAAGAGGAGCAGATTGATCGTCTGTTCAAAGACTGGGCGGAGTGGTTCGAGCGTACGCGGCGCATGGTCGATGACCCCAATCCGCATGTTGATGTAAAAGCTGTTTTTATTGGGTGAAGTGATGGACCTGGTCGGAATTGAAAACGAAGCCGAGTTTTTTCCGTCAGGGACGTTATCCGACGTCCTGAAGGAAGAACTGCAGGACATTACCTCGCGTTGGGCAGGCCTCGAGAAAAGCGCCCATCCGATAGAACGGCTGGCACGAGTGGCTGCCCCGACAATCGATGCGCTACGCCAGATCAGGAACCTGTCCGACAAGGCACGGCAAGCCGAACTGACCCGGGACGCCCACCACGCATTGCTCACGGCGCTGGGCTACGAGTGGAAACGCGATACGGCGATGACGGCGTTGAGCGGTCACCCGCTGATCCCGCTCGTGAGCCGCGTGGCGGACGCGTCTGGCAGGGACGCACTCTGGGTTCTTGAAGCACCAATATCTGATGCGGGCGATGAAGCAGCCGACCCGCTGGGCGCCTGCTTCATCGCTGAACAGTTCCCCGAGGATTGCCGCGACGACGCGTTGACCGAGCGGACGATCGAGGCCCTGCTTGGCGACGGGGTGTTCGAACTTCCCATTGGGCCACGTCACGTTTTGGTTCTGGGTTTGTCTGAGATCGTCTTGATCGACAAACGTAAGTGGCCTGCGCGGTCAGTACTTCGGTTCGACCTGCAAGAGATCTTCGCCCGGGCGGACCGCGACACGCTGACGGTAATGGCGTGTCTAATTTCGCGCGAGTCGCGAGTGCCCGAAAACGGGGTGCCGATTTCCGACCGGCTTGAGGAAGAAGCGCAGCGAAATGCCAATGCGGTCACTACATCGCTGAAACGGACGGTCCGGGACGCGATCGAAATTCTCGGCCAGGAAGTGCTGAATATCACGGCAGGCAAATACCCTACGAGCTTCCCGGACGCGAGCCGTCGCGGCGTCTGGATCGACGGCCCGGATCTGTCGCGCGAATGCCTCCGCTACATGTATCGGCTGCTGTTCCTGTTCTACGCAGAAGCCAATCCGCGCCTGAACCTGCTCGACCTCAAGAATCCCATCTACGCGAGCGGATATGCCCTCGAGGCTCTACGTGAGCTGGAATCGGCCCCGCTCCGGACGACCGCCGATCGCGAAGGGAGCTTCCTT
>JAFKLU010000353.1 GCA_017304105.1 Sphingomonadales bacterium | reverse complement strand
GTTGGGGCTTCATCTTCGTTCCTTCGTCACTACGACGAAGCCCCAACCCTCCTTAAATCACAACCTCAAATCTGTGCCATTGGTGCTGACGGGGAACACTCCATCACTGAGTTTCCCGACGTTGCTGGTACCCGCATGTCTGTATAGATCGTTGGTATCAGGACTGCGGCGAGGTAAACTCAGGATGATCGTTGGCTCTCGCCCCAGGTTCCGGCAGATTGTGCGCGAGGTGTGGAAACCACTGACGGTCCTGTTTCTCTGGGACGTCGCCGTCACGATTTTTCATTTTCAGACGCAGTTCAAAGAGCCGCCCCTGCCCGCAGCGCTCCTGGGGTCCGCTCTCGCTCTCTTCCTCGGTTTCCGAACGAACGCTGCCTATGCGCGGTGGTGGGAAGCAAGGACGGTATGGGGTGCGCTCATCAACGCATCGAGGACCCTTGCCCGCATGACCGGGAGTATGATCAAGCAGCCTGAGATCCGAGATGGCATGCTGATTCGTCAGATCGCATTCGCGCACGCCATGCGATGCGCTTTACGAGGAGAGCCGTTGCGGCCGGACATAACCAGGCTTCTGGGAGCCGACGCCGCTGGAGCCGCGCTCAAGCGAAAGAACCCTGCCCATGCACTCACCGAACAGATCTCAACGCTGATCGGCGAGGCCCATGACAACGGCGCGCTCAACGCGGTTCAGCAGGCCAGCCTTGAGCGGGTGATGACCGACATCGCCAACGCACAGGGTGGCATGGAGCGGATCAAGAACACACCATTGCCGAACGGCTTCCGCTTCATCCCGAACTTTTTCACCCGCCTGTTTTGCGTTATCCTGCCAATTACTCTCGTCGAGGCGCTCGGGATTTACACACCGGTCGGCTCGACCCTGATTGGCCTAATCTTCCTGGCGGCGCTGAGCATCGGGGAAGACCTGTCGGACCCCTTCGCCAATTCGGTGCATGACGTGCCGATGTCCGGTATGGCTCGAACGATCGAGATTGACCTGCTCGAATCAATGGGTCGGGAGGCACCACCAAAGCTCGAGCCGGTGAACGGCGTGCTCTGGTGAAGTGCTACTGCCCCTTCGTTGGCGCGCCCTTGCCGTCCTCTTTCGCCATTTGACACTCCACCTGTAGGTCCTTGCCAGTCAGATAAAGCTGGCTGCCTTCGAATGTGGCGACCATCCCATCTCCGATATACTGCAGCGACTGCGTCGGCGCGCTCAGCGTGGCGGGCTGATCATCTGGCTTGTAGCGCAGTTCGATCGATAGACCCTCGTTTTTGAAGTCGATCAGGCGCGCACGCTTGTCATCGCACTCGTACCAATGGCGCCCAATGGGTCCGCCGGGAATGCCCTGATCCTTGGCGTGCTTTTCCTGCTCGGTCGGCGTCGGTTTGCTCTCGGGACTGCAAGCGCCAAGCGCTGAGAATGCAACCAGCATCGCGGCCAAGCTTGCCGTCCCCATTGTCATTTTTTGCGGCATGGATCCTCCTTTTGTCTGGAATTCCTCATGATGACAGCAGGCGAACACACGCTCACCTGCTGTCGCTTCCCCGTCATCCGTAACCTTCTCGGCGCTTCAAAAATGCGAAGTTGTGGTCATAGCCGGTTACCCAAATCCTGGAAGGCAAATGACCGAAACCCCGAAAATCAAACCATCGCGCTGCCGCCTCTTCGAGCAGAGATGCGTGAACGCGTCGGTCGTTCCAACCTAGAATCAGGGTGCCACCCGGCTCGATCGCGGCGGCGCAGGACTCGAGAGCCTTCAGCTGATCCGAGAACCTGTTCACGCCAAAACCCAGCACACCCGTCAGCACGATGGTGCGGAACTTGATGAGGTCCAGCAGCTCATGAACTCTCGTAACACTGCCTGTCACGTGGCGATTTGGGACGCCGAAGTCGGCTGCTTCCGGATCGATATCCATCGTCCAGCACATCCCCCCGTGCTGCTCAAAGATCGCCGGATAGTCCGCGGTGTAGGCTCGCACACCCACGAATAGAATATGTCCACCGCGCTTTGCCACTTCGGGAAAGATGTAGTTCCTCATGACAGCCCGGTCGGGCGCTGCAGCGATGTCAGCAGCTCGCTGAGCCGATGACATTGGAAGTCGACGCAGGAACTTTTGGATCGCTCCTTTGCGCGGGGCCACGAAATTGGTCTCAAGAAGGGAGTTCTGCGGTCGATCCGCGTGCCAGATGGTGCTGGCGTAACGGGTCTCGCGATAAATGTTGGTTTGTCTCGTCATGACTGATCCTGTCAGCATGAGCGCAACGACCTGGTCGCCAGGGTTCAAACGGCCTGTTCGAACGGCGGAGCCGGCGCGATCGCGCCCGCCTTCAGTGCAAGCACGATCGTCGATCTCGACGCCCTGGCGCACGCTATGCGCTCAGAAAAAATGGCTGAAAAAGCCCGTGCCCCGGGCTGTGCCTGCAGGATCAAGCTATCGGAGGTCGCAGCCCCGGTCCGATGGACCAGCGATAGGTCGGCTGCGCGCCGAGATGCGCAAATGGCTGTTCCACCGCGTAGAGGTTCGTGCGTCGAAAGTACCGGTCGGCCAGATTGGCAGCAGGGCTATGGCATCCACCGTGATGATGGACACCTGGGCGATCGGGGTCCTGCTGACTTGGTTGCCCCGTTTCAGTGGCTCGTTCGGCGCATTCGATAATGACCGGGCTCATGGCTTCGGTCGCGTGAATCGTCGACGACGCCATAAGCGCCGCGAGCAGCAGTGCGAACCGAACGACGACCCATTGGACCATGCAGCGTCCATAGCGATTTCAAGTTCGCTGGCCCAGCAATTTCGCAAAATTCACGGTCTGGCAACAATTCAGTGATGAGATTACATCTCATCATGAAAGGGCGCCACACTAGATTGCCATTTTAATTTGGGGACGGCGTGCAAGGGTCGGTGATTTTATATCATCGCGGGAACTTTTCCAAGTCGACCTGAAATTCAACTGACGTTTTACTATGATTCGTTGTCGACTTGGCAACGATTCTGATGTAGTGGGCTGCCCATGCGCCGCCTCGGCTATCTCCTGCTGTGTCTCCTGACCGCGTCTTTGCTGACGTCGGCGACGGTGCACGCGCGGGAATCGTCGTTCGCTCCCACCATCGAATGCTCCGGCGTCGTCCACAATGATGGCGATGTCGATCAATCGCAGGGGGACGCCGATCGCGGTATGCCGCATCATCATGGCAGCTGCCATAGCGCTCCGGCCTTTGTTCCGGTTGCTTCGAATGATGTCGTGAACCTCAGCGCGGACGATGATGTGTCGTTCCGTCCGGTCTTTGTTGCCCCAGAGCGCTGGCTTGTGGGGCCCGACTTGCGTCCACCGATCGCCTGACTGAGCCGTAGAAGGCCCTGACGCCCTCTGGGCGTGGGGTCATCCATGCCTCATGTTCAGGATTACCATTCATGTATCGTATAGCTGCAGCCCTTTTGGCTGCCGCGTCCTGCGTCGCCGTGGCGCAGGCGCAAGAAGTGCCCACGGCTGCTGAGACTTCGGCTGTCTTCACGCTGAATGACGCGGTTGTGGCAGCAGGCGGCGTCGCTCCTGACGCCCAAGCCGCTCAGGCAGGTGTTCAGGCCGCACAGGCCGGACGCACGATCGCCGGTTTGCGGCCAAATCCGACCGTGCAAACGCAGGTCGAGAACATCGCGGGCTCTGGCCCTTATAATGGCCTGCGCAGCGCGGAATCGACCGTCAGCCTCGCAGTGCCGATCGAGCTGGGCGGCAAGCGCGCCGCCCGGATCGCCGTTGCCGACGCCCAGACCGATCGGGCCCTGCTTACCGCAGCGATCACGCAAGCCGATATCCGCCTGCAGGTCACCCAGCTCTATGTCGAGGCGGTTGCCGCCGAGCGCAGACTGGTGACGGCACGCGATCAGGCGCGCATCGCAGGCGACGCCTTCAATGCCGCGCGTGTGCGTGTGCAGGCCGGGCGTGCCTCTCCGATCGAGGAGCAGCGTGCAGACGTTGCCCGTCTCAACGCAGTTGCTGGCGTTGAACGGGCTGATCGGCTTGCCGTCTCTGCCCGCACCAATCTCGCCCGCCGCATCGGCCGACCGGTAATTGGCAGTTTCGATATGGGCTGGCTGAATCAACTGCCGACCGCTTATGGGCCGGAGCTTCCTGCGAGCGCCGAAGGTACCCTGGCTCTGGCAGCCGCCGATGCTGATCTGGCAATTGCGGACGCCAATGTCCGCCTTGCCCGGTCGCAGCGTATCCCGACCGTTGATGCAGGTCCTGGTATCCGGCGCCTCTCGGCGACCGGCGACACGGCACTCATTTTCACAGTCACAATGCCGATCCCGATCTTCAACTCGGGACGTGCCGCGGTCTCACAGGCGGGCGCTCAACGGTTGCAGGCAGAAGCACAAAAGCGCCTGACAGGCCTCGAGGTCGAGCAGGCCATTACCAACGCGCGTGCAGAAGCGGGCAATGCCGCCACGACGGCTCGCAACGCGACCGGCCCGGCACTGGCAGCGGCCGAAGAAGCCGCCCGGATCGCCCGCATCGGCTATCGCGAAGGCAAGTTCAGCCAGCTCGAGCTCCTCGATGCCGAGCGCACGCTTGCCGACACGCGGATCGCCGCGATCGACGCTCTTGCATCCTACCAGAACGCCCGCGCGCAGCTGGAGCGCCTCACCGCGCCCGCGCCGGAACAGGGGAACTGATCCATGAAATCGAAGAAGACATTTATCTACGCCGCAGTGCCGGCCCTTTCGCTTGCACTCGCTCTCGCGGCGTGCGGCGGCGGTGGCGCTTCCAACGAAGCGGCGACCAATGAGGCGGCTCCGAAAGCGGAAGCCGGCGAGCAGGGTGGCCATGCCGAGGAAGGCAAGGTCAAGCTCACCCAGGATCAGATCCAGTCCGCCGGTGTTCAGATCGGTCGCCCGGTGACCGGTGGATCCGGCACGATCGAACTGCCCGCAACCATCGACGGCGATCCTCAGGGCACGCAGGTCGTCTCGGCAGCCATCGGCGGACGCGTGGTCTCTCTGACCCGCAATCTGGGTCAGTCGGTCGGTCGCGGGCAGACGCTCGCGGTCATCGAAAGCCGTGAGGCTGCATCCCTCAACGCCGAGATTGAAGCGGCCCAGGCGCGTCTGGCGCTCGCAAACTCCAACCTCACGCGTGAGCAGCGCCTATTCTCTCAGCGTGTTTCGCCTGAGCAGGATCTGATTGCTGCCCGGACTGCCGCAACCGAGGCGCGTATTGCGCTCCGCCTTGCCCAGCAGCAGGTTTCCGCGGCCGGTGCCGGCGGCGGCGGTCTCAATCGGATCGGCATCATTTCGCCAATGTCCGGCCAGGTCATCGCTCGCAGCGTCGTGCTGGGGCAGACGGTGGCCGCTGACGCGGAGCTCTTCCGGGTCGCCAACCTCTCGACCGTGTCGCTCTCTCTCAATCTGCAGCCGCAAGATGCGGGCCGCGTGCGGCCGGGGGCATCGGTGGTGGTCAAGGCTTCGGGTCGTGAAGCCACGGCGCGCGTGACGTTCGTGTCGCCGGCGCTGGACAGCAATACGCGCCTCGTTCCCGTCATTGCCAGCCTCGACAATCGCGGCGGCCAGTGGCGCGTGGGTGAGCCGGTCACGGCTTCGGTATCCCTGTCCAACGGTAGTGGTGACAACGCGATCCGCGTGCCCTCGACCGCCGTTCAGACTTGGGAAGGCAAGTCCGTCGTCTTCGTGCGCACGAAGGATGGCTTCGATGCGAAGCCCGTCGCGCTTGGTGACAATGCCGGAGACACTGTGGTCATCAAATCGGGTCTGACGGGCCAGGAAGAGATCGCAACCACCAACAGCTTCACGCTCAAGGCCGAACTCGGCAAGGGCGAAGCGAGCCACGAGGACTGAGCCAATGATCGCCCCCATCGTAACCTGGGCGGTTCACAAGCGCTGGCTCGTCCTGCTTCTGACCGCCATCGCCGCCGTAATCGGCGCGAGCGCCCTGTACCGGCTTCCGATCGACGCGGTGCCGGACATCACCAACAACCAGGTCCAGATCAACGTCAAGGCACCTGCGCTTTCGCCCGAGCTGGTCGAAAAGCAGGTCTCTTTCCCGATCGAAACCGCTCTCGCCGGCATTCCGGGCCTCGAATATAGCCGTTCGCTCAGCCGCAACGGCTTTGCCCAAATCACGGCCGTCTTCGACGAGAGCACCGACATCTACTTCGCTCGTCAGCAGGTGGGCGAGCGTCTGACCGGCGTCGCCGAGAACCTGCCGAGCGGCGTGAACCCGGAAATGGGTCCGATCGCGACGGGTCTGGGCGAGGTCTATATGTGGACCGTCCGTCTCGAACACCGCAAAGACGACAAGCATCTGCCCGGCGAACCCGGCATGCAGCCCGATGGCAGCTACATCACGCCTGAGGGTGAGCGCCTGACCAACGATACCGATAAGGCGACCTATCTGCGCACCGCGCAGGACTGGATTGTCGCGCCGCTGCTCAAGAACACGAAAGGCCTTGCCGGCGTCGATTCGATCGGTGGCTATGCCAAGCAGTTCCTGGTGGTGCCCGACGTGCAGCGTTTGGCTTCGATGGGTCTGACCCTCACCGATCTGGGCAATGCGCTCGAGCGGAACAACACCAGTGTCGGTGGCGGGTTCGTCAATCGTAACGGTGAAGGTCTGGCGGTTCGGGCTGACGCGCTCGTTCGCAATGCCAACGAACTGACCAGCATCGTTGTTGCCTCGCGTAACGGCGTTCCCATCACCCTGGGTCAGGTGGCCAGCGTCCGCACGGGCCAGGCGATCCGCATGGGCTCCGCGTCGGAGAACGGCAGTGAGGTCGTGGTCGGAACGGCCATCATGCGCATCGGCCAGAATAGCCGCACCGTCGCTACGGCGGTCGCTAATCGACTTGAAGAGATCAACGCCTCGTTGCCGCCAGACGTCATTGTCCAGCCCGTGCTGGATCGCACGGCGCTGGTGAACTCGACGATCAAGACGGTTGCCAAGAACTTGAGCGAAGGCGCCTTGCTCGTCATCGTCGTGCTCTTCGCTCTGCTGGGCAATTTCCGAGCTGCTCTCATCGCGGCGATGGTCATCCCCATCACCATGATGCTGACCGGCTTCGGCATGCTGGAGGCTGGCGTCTCTGCCAACCTCATGAGCCTCGGTGCTCTGGACTTTGGTCTGATCGTCGATGGCGCCGTTATCATCGTCGAGAATGCGCTGCGGCGCATGGCCGAGCACCAGCATCATGAAGGCAGGCTTCTCACGGTCAAGGAACGGCTCGATACTGTCGCCGCCGCTGCCCGCGAGATGATCAAGCCCTCGGTCTATGGCCAGGCTATCATTATCCTTGTCTATGTTCCGCTGCTCACCCTCACTGGGGTCGAGGGCAAGACGTTCGTGCCGATGGCGCTCACCGTCATCATCGCGCTCGCCTGTGCCTTCGTCCTGTCCCTGACCTTCGTGCCGGCCTCGATTGCCCTGTGGCTGTCGAACCGGATTGAAGAGAAGGAAGGCCGGATCATGGGGTGGTTGAAGGCCCGTTATGAACCCGGTCTCGACCGTGCGATGGCACGGCCGACCCTCACGGTTGGCGCTGGTGTCGGCGGCTTCGCGCTTGCGGTGCTGGCGTTCATCTCGCTCGGTCAGGTCTTCCTGCCGCAGCTCGATGAAGGCGACCTGCTGATCCAGGCCCTGCGTATTCCGGCCACGTCGGTTCAGCAGAGTCAGGCGATGCAGGTGCCTATCGAACAGATGATGTCGAAGCAGCCGGAGGTGGAGTTCGTCTTCTCCAAAACTGGTACGGCCGAGCTCGCCTCGGACCCGATGCCGCCGAACGCCACCGACATGTTTGTCATCCTGAAGGACCGCAAGGACTGGCCGGATCCGAGCCTCACCAAAGATGATCTGGTGAAGCGGATCGAGGGCAAGCTCGCTGCTTTCCCGGGCAATGCCTACGAGATCACGCAACCGATCCAGATGCGCTTCAACGAGCTCATCGCCGGCGTGCGTGGCGACATCGCGGTCAAGGTCTTCGGCGATGACTTCAACGCAATGAATGCCACGGCCGAGAAGATCGCGGGCATCCTTCGCCGCACCCAGGGCGCAGCGGACGTCAAGGTGGAGCAGACCACGGGTCTTCCCATGCTCGACATCCGCATCAACCGTGACGCGATGGCCCGTCTTGGGGTCACAGCTCAGGACGTGCAGGACACGATCACGGCTACGCTTGGCGGTCGCCAGGCTGGCATGATCTTCGAGGGCGATCGCCGCTTCCCGGTGGTGATCCGTTTGTCCGAAGCACAGCGTGCTGACCTGTCGATGCTCCAGCAGGTGCAGGTCCCAACGCCGGGTGGACAATTCGTTCCGCTCGCCAGTGTGGCCGATATCCGCATCGTCGACGGTCCGAACCAGATCAGTCGCGAGAACGGCAAGCGGCGCGTCGTCGTCCAGGCCAATGTCCGCGGCCGCGACGTCGCGGGTGTCGTGGAAGACGCCCGTGCGGCCATCGCCAAGGAGGTCCGCCTTCCGGCGGGCAGCTACCTGGTCTGGGGCGGTCAGTTCGAGAATCTGGCCTCTGCGACAGCTCGTCTGCAGCTCGTTATTCCGGCCTGCTTCGTGCTGATCATGCTGCTCCTCTACGGGGCTCTTGGATCGGTGCGGGATGCTGCGATCGTGTTCACTGGTGTTCCGCTCGCTCTCGTCGGCGGTGTGCTCGCCCTGTTCTTGCGGGGCATGGACTTCTCCGTCTCCGCGGCGGTCGGGTTCATCGCCCTCTCGGGCATCGCAGTGCTGAACGGCCTCGTCATGGTGTCCTCGATCCAGGATCTCATGCGAAGCGGTATGGAGCGCGCGGAAGCTGCCCGGACGGGCGCGATCCAGCGTCTTCGACCGGTCGTTATGACGGCGCTGGTGGCCAGCCTCGGCTTTGTGCCGATGGCGCTGGGCACGGGTGCCGGTGCCGAGGTGCAGAAGCCGCTCGCGACGGTCGTCATCGGCGGGTTGTTCACCGCCACTCTGCTGACCCTTTTCGTCCTTCCCACGCTTTACGCGCGTTGGGGCCGGTCGACGATGGTCGAAGAGGATGACGAGGAAACGACGCTGCTCATCCCGGCCGGTGCTGACCCCCGAATGCCACAGCACTGATGCTGGGAGGGAGGTCGCCTCGCAACCCACGTCGGGGCGGCCTCCCACTCATCACTCGAAGGATGAAAGCCATGAGGCAGGAAACCGAATTCGAAGTGAAGCTATCGCCGCTGCGGGTCTGGGGAATGCTCGCTGATCTGCGCTCCTATCGCTACTGGCACCCCCGGTATGTGTTCGGCAGCGATGCCAGCCTGGAAGCGAGCATAGACTTTTCCTTCCTCTTGTTCGGCGAACGTCGCGTGAAGTCGGACGTGATCATCACGGATCTCGACAAGCCGCGGGAGATTGGTTGGCAACTCAAGGTGAGCGAACTCCTCGCCTGCTTTGAGGAACATTATGTCGTGTATCCGGACGGCACAGGTTCACGGGTCTGCCACAGCATGGAGTGGCGAGGGATCACGCAGATCTTCTTCGTTCGCGCCTCCAACAAGCTGATGAACTTTCTCGAAGCCTATGACGCGGCCTTCTGCGCCTATGCGCGTCGTGCGACGAGATCCGGGCCTACCCCAAATCGCCACGTAAGACGGTCCACGCTGGCGACCCAATCGCGGAGAGCGGCCAATGATTGATCTCAACCGGCCATCTCGTCGCGACCGCGAGAGACGAACCTTGTGGATCGTCCTCGTCTTGAACGTGCTCATATCTGCAGCCTTCTTCATCGTGGGCATCACGGGTGACTCGAGCGCGCTGATCGCCAATGGCGTCGACAACCTTTCAGATGCGGTCGTCTATCTCCTGAGCTTGATCGCCCTGAGCCGCGGCTTGGTCTGGAAAAGTCGCGCTGCGATGTTTTCAGGCGCCATGCTGCTCGTATTCGCGGTCGGCATCCTCTTGGATGTCTGGCGCCGCTATACTTATGGGAGCGAGCCCATCGGATCGATGATGATGGCGATGTCGGCTGCGGCGGCCGTGGTCAACTATGAATGCTTGCGGTTGCTGCGGCGGCTTGAAGAGCCCGACGTCGCCATGCGCGCGGCGACGACATTCAGCTTCAACGACTTCATCTCGAACGGCGGTATTCTCATCGCCGGCGTGCTGGTCATCTGGCTGGGTGTGAATTGGCCTGACCTCGTCGTCGGGTTCCTGACCGCGCTCATCGCCATCAAAGGCGGAATCGAAATCCTCGGCGACGCCCGACGAGAAGCGGCCCGCGCAAAACAGGGAGGCAGCTGATGGTGCTTTCCATCGTCCCTCACGCGCTCGAGGCGCTGCCCCGCTGCCACCACTCCCTCATCGCGAAACCAAGAAAGGTGTCTTGCTATGACCAGTGAAACCAACCGTCCTGGGCTGCTTTGCCCGACCTGCCGCGTCGACCTCGTGATGAGTGAACGCCAGGGTATCGAGATCGATTACTGCCCGCAGTGCCGTGGTGTCTGGCTGGACCGCGGCGAGCTCGACAAGATTATCGAGCGCAGCATTCCGGACGCGCCGGCGCAGCCCAGTATGGGCGCAGGACAGTCTGGCTATGGGGATCGCCATGGCAGCGGCCATGGCGGCGGACACGGGAAGCACGGCTTTGGCGGCAATCGTCGCAAGGGCTTCCTGCGGGAACTGTTCGACTGATGGATCGATCGGCCGCCTCGCTCGTAGCCCCCACGCCGCGCGGGAGCGGTCAGCGCCATGGGCACGCCCTTGCGTACCCATGGCGCACCAACTTCTATCGTCTGTCCTTGCTTCTTGCGATGCCGGTCGCGGCCGCCTGTTCGCCGGCGTCAACGTCCGATCCGCAGGAGCGGCATGACCGTCAGACAACGCCCACGTTGGTGGGCGAGAAAATGTACGTCTGCCCGAACGGCGAGCGCCTCGATGTCGACTTTCTCGATGACGGTCTGACACTGGATTTGAGCTCGCTGCCCGGCGGCCGGCCATTGCGACTGAAAGCGTCGACGACTGGTGCGCCATTCACAAACCAGGGCGCGACCCTGCAACTCGCTGGCACGGATGCCATCGTGATTACCATCACAGGCAAGCCAGCGATGACCTGCGAACGGACGAGTCCGCTCGCAGGGCCCGCCCGCAATGCAACTGACGCGAGAGATCAACTCTCACCGCCTCAGCTTGAACAACCTCGATCGAAAGGATCCACGCGATGATCGAAAAGGTTCGCCTCGATATTCCTCTGCTTCTCCCTGAGGTGGAAGATGCCGCAGACGCCTGTGTCTCTCGATTGGTCGGGACCTTGCGAGACCGGCAAGGCGTCACGGAAGCGCATGTCGTTCCGGGAGAGGCCGGGAAGCCGCCAGAGCTCTGTATCCATTTCGATCGTGAGACCGTCTCCTTGCAGCGCATCCGCGAATTGGCTCATGCAGCCGGTGGCGAGCTTGCCGACAGGTTCGGACATGTGACCGGCGAGATCGCGGGGGCTGTTCACCAGCGACGTGCTCGCACAATCGCCGAGCAGTTGCGCTCGGTACCTGGTGTGATCGAGGCGGACGTCAACCTCTCAGGCCATGTTCGCGCGGAATATGATCGTTCGCAGACTTCGGCCGGCAAGGTCGCGATCGCGATCCGCGACGCCGGCGCAAATGTTGGTGCGGCAAAGAACGAGCCGAAAGCCGACGACCATCAGCATGCCGAAGGCGAGGCCGATCATGACCATGCCCATGGCGGCCTCCTTGGGCCAAATACGGAGCTGCTGTTCGCTCTCGCCTGCGGCGCGCTCCTCGGCATTGGATTTGCAATCGAGAAACTGGTCGCCGCGCCGGGCTCGATACCGCTCTACTGCTATCTGGCAGCCTATTTCTTCGGCGGCTTCTATACGGTTCGCGAAGCCATCGACAATCTGAAGCTGAAGCGCTTCGAAATCGATACGCTGATGCTCGTGGCAGCGGCGGGTGCCGCTGCGCTTGGTGCCTTCGCCGAGGGCGCCTTGCTCCTCTTCCTGTTCAGCCTGGGCCATGCCCTGGAGCATTACGCCATGGGCAGGGCCAAGCGTGCCATCGAGGCGCTGGCGGAGCTGGCGCCGCGCACCGCGATCGTGCGCCGGGCGGACGGGGGCACCAGTGAGGTTCCCGTTGAAGAACTGAAGGTCGGCGAGATCATCGTGGTCAAGCCGGACGAGCGAATTGCCGCCGACGGTTTCATTGTTAAGGGGACAAGCGCCATCAATCAGGCGCCAGTCACCGGCGAGAGCATTCCGGTGGACAAGCGCGCTGTCGAAGATCAGGCGGCCGCCCGTGCGGCTCCTGACCGCGTCGACGCGGCGAGCCGGGCCTTTGAAGGTACGATCAACGGCAGCGGCCTCATTGAGATCGAGGTCACGCGGCTATCGACCGAGAGCACCCTCGCCAAGGTTGTGAAGATGGTCAGCGAGGCCGAAACACAGAAATCGCCGACCCAGCGCTTCACGGACAAGTTTGAGCGCGTCTTCGTGCCGGCGGTGCTGGCCCTGGCGGGCATCCTGCTCTTCGCATGGGTGGTCGTGGATGAGCCGTTCCGTGACAGCTTCTACCGCGCCATGGCGGTGCTCGTTGCGGCGAGCCCATGCGCGCTTGCTATTGCGACGCCCAGTGCCGTTCTGTCGGGCGTCGCTCGGGCCGCGCGGGGCGGTGTCCTCGTCAAGGGTGGCGCCCCACTCGAGCTGTTGGGATCGCTCGACGCTATCGCGTTCGACAAAACCGGCACGCTCACCAAGGGCGAGCCGCGGATCCAGCAGATCATCTTGGCCCCTGGGGTCACGAAGGAAGAGATGATGACCGTCGCGGTCGCCGTCGAGAGTCTGAGCGATCACCCGTTGGCACAGGCAATAGCCCGAGACGGAAAAGAGCATTTGGGAGGTCAACCGGTTCCGGAGGCGGAAAATCTGAAGAGCCTCACGGGTCGCGGCATCTCGGCCATTGTCGGTGAAGACGAAGTCCTCATCGGCAAGGCCGAGATGTTCGGCGCCGACGGCATACCGGGCCTTACGCCGGCAATGAAGCAGGCGATCGAAGATCTGCGTAATGCCGGCCAGACAAGCATGGTCGTGCGCCGCGATGGCCGCGACCTTGGCGCGATCGGTCTGCTCGACAAGCCGCGAGACGGTGCGCGCGCTGCGCTCGACAATCTCCGCGAGATCGGCATCCGGCGGATGATCATGATCTCCGGTGACCATCAGAAGGTCGCTGACGCGATTGCGAAAGAAGTTGGGCTGGACGAGGCATGGGGTGACCTGATGCCTGAGGACAAGGTCGACGCGATCAAGAAGCTGCGGGCGCAGCAGAAAGTCGCGATGGTCGGCGACGGCGTCAACGACGCGCCTGCAATGGCGACGGCATCGGTTGGCATCGCCATGGGTGCTGCCGGATCGGATGTGGCGCTCGAGACCGCTGATGTCGCTCTGATGGCTGATGACCTGTCGCATCTGCCGTTCGCAGTCGGGCTGAGCCGACGGACAAGATGGGTCATCCGGCAGAATGTTTTTGTCAGCCTCGGTGTCGTGGCCTTCCTGGTGCCTGCCACAATTTTGGGGTTGGGCATTGGTCCGGCTGTGGCTGTGCACGAAGGGTCGACACTGCTTGTCGTCGTGAACGCGCTCAGGCTGCTGGCCTATCGCGATCGCCGCAGCGCCTGAGCAACGCTGAGCAATGCCCCGCGCTCGTTCTTTTGCCCGGATATATTTGCCGCTCATTCTGGGCGTGGTCGCGTTGCTCAGTGCCCCGGTCGTCATGATCGCGATCGACAAACATTGGCAGGCGACGTCGTCTGAGAAGACTCTCAGTCTGCGGATACCGCCGAAGCAGACGGCGCACGTCTGGACGCTACTCCACCGAGGTGAGGCAATGCGCCTGATGTGGTGGAGCAAAGGCGGGCCGCTGCAATACGGCTATGAGCAGGAACGAGGGCATGGAGCGCCGCCCGCTCAGAATCTCGGCACTGCAAGGTCGCGCGCCGACCGATATGTCGCCGGACATACCAGCTTCTTCGATTTCAGATGGAAGAACGAGAATTCGCGGCCTGTGGCTCTGGAGATCCGGGCATCCGGGGCGACGGAATATCTGAAGCAGGGAACCATCGCCGTCACTGGTGCTGACGTTCCTCACCCCGCCCAAACTCCGCGTGAAAGGAACGTGCCATGACGGAAATCCGTGATGTGTTGGCCCTGCGTAATCAGATCATACAGCGGAACAACGCGCTCAAGAGCGCGACGGCGCTCACGCCGCCAGATGTTTCGCGACCCGATGCCTTCGCCAGCAAGCTTCAGGAAGCGATGGGCGACAAGACCGCCACGCAGATGGTCGGCGGGGTCCAGGGATCTGGAGAGGCAAGCTCCTTCGGCTCTATCGTCAAGTCGATCGCCGACACTGTCAACGCGAGCCAGGAGCGAGAGGACGTCGCGACCGAAGCGTTCGAACGTGGCGAGACGACCGACATCGCCAGCGTAGTCCTCATGGGACAGCGCGCATCGATCGATTTCGAGGCGACCCTTCAAGTCCGCAACAAACTTCTCGCTGCATACAAGGAGATCATGAACATCCAGCTCTGAGCCGCGCGTGCCTGCACTGTCCAGTCACGACGGGCAGGCTTGGGCTGACCCTGCTGAAACCTGCTGATCCGATCATTCCTAAGGAGTTTCCTGATGTTCCGCGTTGCGCCTCTCTGGGGGCTCGCTCTTGTCCTGCTCGCCACCGCCATGCCAGGTCTGGCGCAATCAACCGGTTCGAAAGAGGGCGGAGCGACGAGTGCCGCAAAACCGGCTGCTGACAGCTTCGGCCGCGACACACCGCGTGGAACCGTTTCGGGGCTCATCTCTGCCATGGCCGAGCGCGATTACAGCCGGGATGGCCGCTATTTCGAAGCCAAGGCGGACGCCAAGCAACTGGCGCAAGAGCTTCAGTCTGTGCTGGACGCAGGCGGCACGATCGACCCATTCGCCGCCCTGTCCAACGAGCCGCAAGGCAATCTCGAAGACGGCCTGGCAGCAGGCAGCGAACGGATCGGCAACCTCTCCGATCCGAAGAAGACCCCAATCCTTCTCGCGCGTGGCAAGAGTGCCGGCGGTGGCGAAGTCTGGCGCGTCTCCCAGCAGACAAGCGTCGTGGCGCGTCAGTTGCACCAGCACAGAGATCCGAACTCCATCGACCGCTCCCTCGAGGTGGGAGGCGCCTCCGTCATAGACTGGTTGACCCTGCTTGGTATCGCCGCGCTCGTTTTTCTCGGGTTTCAGGCGGTGAACGCCGCGATCCTGTTCGCCATGGGGCGTGCTATGCAAGATCGCGAGAAGAGCCGCGTTTATCGCGTGGCCTACGCCGCAATGCCGCCGCTCAGCTTGCTCTGCGCGACACTGGTATTTCAGGTCTGGGCCGGGTCGATGCCCGTGTCCATTATCGCCCGGCAGGCCATGCTGCGCTATCTTGGGATCTTCGCCTGGGTCGCTTTGGCCTGGTTCCTGGCGCGCATGATCGACGCGATCGCGCGACTTGCCATCGCACGGATGGAAGGGCTGCAGCGTCGCCAGACGGTCTCCGTCATCAGCCTGGCCCGCCGCGGTGCCAAGCTTCTGCTGCTCTTCGTCGCCGCCGTCGCGATCCTCGATACGTTCGGTATCGACGTGACCACGGGCATTGCGGCGCTCGGCATCGGCGGTATCGCGCTGGCCCTGGGAGCGCAGAAGACTGTCGAGAACTTCGTCGGCAGCATCACCCTGATTGCGGACAAACCGGTGCAGGTGGGCGACTTCTGCAAGGTCGGCGATGTGCTCGGCACTGTAGAGGATGTGGGTATCCGGTCGACCCGCATCCGAACGCTCGATCGCACGGTGGTGACAATCCCGAACGGCGACTTCTCGGCGCTTCAAATCGAGAACTTTGCCCGGCGGGACCACTTCCTGTTCAATCCGCTGATCCGACTGGAATATGGCATTGGCTCAGCCAAGCTGTTGCAGACCGTTGAAATGGTCGAGAGTATCCTCGCCAATCACGAGCGGATCATGCGTCCGGGCGCTCGCGCTCGGCTCAAGGAGCTGGGCGTTAGCTCGATCGATATCGAGATCTTTTCGTACATCCAGGCTGTGGACTTCGACGAAAGCCTGGTGATACGACAGGACCTGCTTCTGACGATCTTCTCAAAGCTCGAAGAGGCAGGCGTCGCGATCGCCTATCCCACCCAAACCCTGCAACTTAAGTCCCGCCATCGCCGCGATGACGCGGAGCGAACGCAAATGGCGTCCGCGGATGGCGAGCCGTGACCGTCGGCGCGCTCATCAAGTTCAGGTCGGTCGCGTCTCATCCAGGCGCACACGTTTTCCCGAAGTCAGGATAACCCAAATGTCGCAAGCAGACCGTCATCGCCATCTTGGGCCCCGCCCGCGGACTAACGCACAGCCAAGAGAGGACGTAACTGAACCCAAGGCCCTTCTGGACGAGCTCGACAGCGTCATCGGAGACGTTGAGCGCGACAGTGTTCAGCGAGCAGCCAGATGGCATGCTTTGAGCAAGGACGTGGATTTCCGCTCCTGCTCTTACAATCTCGCGCGCTATCTCGTGTTGCGGCAACATGATCTTCGTCCGCTGCAGCGCGGCCTTACTATGCTCGGTCTGTCCTCGCTCGGACGGTCGGAAGGCCATGTCCTTCCTGCTCTCAAGGCGACGCGCGCTTCGCTAGCCGCGATTCTCGGCCAAGATCATAGGGAACGCCCGACACCGGAGGCCTTCTTTACTGGCGAACGCTGCCTGGCCAGACGGTCCCGTCAGCTCTTTGGAGAGCCCAACAGGCACCGACAAACCGCTCTGATGGTGACTTGCCCCAGCGAAGCCGCGGATGATCCCGCTTTCCTCCTGGGACTGGCTGAGCGCAAGGTCGAAGCGCTGCGCATCAATTGCGCTCATGACGGTCGGCGCAAATGGTCGCGAATGATCGAGCACGCGCGAGCGGCCGAGCTTCAGACAGGCCACCGCATGCGGATCTTCATGGATCTGGCCGGTCCAAAGATCCGGACGGGCAAGATCCTCGGAAAGCCCGGTAAATTGTCTATCGGCGACCGGTTCAGAATTCTTCGTCCTGGCGCCGAAGTCGCAGATGAGAAGGGCGGCAGCGCACTTCCCAGCGTCGAGTGCACGCTTGAGGAACCCGTGCTCGCAAGCCGGGTGGGCGACCATGTCTTCTACGATGATGGCAAGCTCGGATGCGTGGTGGAGGAGATAAATGCAAACGGCCTCATCGTCCTTGTGGAGCAAGGACCAGAAGGCGGTGCGAGACTGAAGCCGGAAAAGGGGCTGAATTTTCCCGACGCCGATCTCGGCATCGCGGCCCTCACTGACAAAGATCGGAAAGACCTCCACTTCATCGCCCGTCATGCCGATGGCGTGCAATATTCGTTCGTCCAATCTGCCGATGACGTTCGTCAGTTGACCGACTTGCTCGCCCAGCTGCGCGACGACTGGGAGAACCTCGCCCTTGTCCTCAAGATCGAAACGATCCGAGCAATCGACAACCTCCCCGAGATCATAGCGCAGGCGGCCAGTCGCCAACCTACAGCCATCATGATCGCGCGGGGCGACCTCGCCGTGGAGATCGGCTTCGCGCGGATGGCGGAGATGCAGGAGGAGATCCTGTGGCTCGCTGAGGCAGCGCATATCCCCGTGATCTGGGCGACGCAGGTGCTGGAAAACCTCGTGAAGAAGGGCAGGCCCTCGCGTGGCGAAATGACCGATGCTGCCATGTCTGCGCGAGCCGAATGCGTGATGCTCAACAAGGGGCCGCATCTTCTGGAAGCGATCGAGGTGCTGGATACACTTCTCCATCGCATGGGGCAGCACCAGCACAAGAAGACTGCTCAGCTTCGCGCTCTGGAGAGCTGGTGACTAGCTGTCCGTCGTCACAACATTTGGCACAGATCGCTGCGTAGATTAGCGGAGTGTAGGCCTCGTCTGGGGGTTGATGTTAGGCGGCGAGCTTGCGGTGTTGCAAGCGCCGATGTTCGATGGTCTGCCGCTTGATCCTTTCGCGCTGTTTG
>JAFKLU010000335.1 GCA_017304105.1 Sphingomonadales bacterium | reverse complement strand
TGACCAAAGCCCTGCCCCGGATCGCCCTCCCCCTGCTCCTCCTCGCGGCCGGAACAACCGCTCCTCCCGCCATGGCGCAGACGGAAGCGCAGACGCGCACCGCGCAGGCCAGCCTTACCGCCCTCGCCAATGCCTTCGTTCCGCTGGCGCTGGAGATCAGCACGTTCGAGCCCGATTATGTCGACGCCTATTTTGGTCCGGCCGAGCTGCGCGCCGCCGCCGAGGCTAGGCCGCGCTCGCGCGAGGCACTGAAGGCGGCAGCGGAAGACGCGGTTGCGCGGCTGGACAAGGACGTGATCCCCGCCCTGCGCGATCCGACCGCGCTGGCGCGGGCGAGGAACCTGCGCGGCTTCTATGAGGCCGCCGCGACTCGGCTCGCAATGATCGGCGGCCAGCGCTTCCCGTTCGACGAGGAAGCGCGCGGCCTGTTCTCGGTAACGCCGCAGCTCAAGCCGCTGGAGCATTATGACGCGATCCTGGCGCGGCTGGAGACGCTCCTGCCGGGCACCGGATCGCTGGCCGAGCGGGTCGACGCATTCAACAGCCGCTTCTCCATTCCCAAGGACAGGCTGAAACCGGTGATGGATGCAGCCATCGCGGAATGCCGCCGGCGCACCCTCGCCCATTTCGATCTGCCCAAGGAGGAAAGCTTCGATCTGGAGTTCGTGACCGGCAAGAGCTGGTCGGGCTATAATTATTACAAGGGCGGCTATCACAGCCTGATCCAGGTCAACACCGATCTGCCGGTGGGCATCGGCCGCGCCGTCGATCTTGGCTGTCATGAGGGCTATCCCGGCCATCATGTGCTCAACATCATGATCGAGCGGAAGCTGGTGCGGCAACTTGGCTTCAGGGAATATGAGGTCAATCCGCTCTACTCACCGCAGAGTCTGATCGCGGAAGGCAGCGCCAATTTCGGCATCGACCTAGCTTTTCCGGGCGAGGAGCGGCTGGCGTTCGAGCGGGACGTGCTGTTCCCGCTAGCGGGACTCGACAAGGCGCAGGCCCAGGCGCTCTGGGAGATCCGCAAGGCGACCGAAGCGTTGGGCGGATCACGCATGACGCTCGCCAGGCTCTATCTGGACGGGAAGATCGACAAGGCGAAGGCGCTGGAGCTGTTCCAGCGCTACCAGCTCGTCAACGCGCAGCGAGCGGCGCAGGGCATCGCCTTCATCGACGAGTATCGCAGCTATGTGATCAACTATTATCTCGGGCGCGAGATGGTGCGCGATTATGTCGAGCGCGGGTCGCCGGACGCCGATACGCGCTGGGAGCGCATGCGCCATGTGCTCTCCGACATGGTCATGCCGGGGGACCTGATCAGGGAATAGGCGCTCCTTCAGGGAGGGAGGCAGGCCGATCACGCGCCTTGCCGGAAAAGCAAAGGGCCGGCCCCGAAGGACCGGCCCGCTGTATCGAGGGGAAGGATGCTGGGCTCAGCTGGTCTTGCAGGCCTGGCCGTTGTAGCTGATCTCGTTGCCCTGGCCCGCGATCGTCGTCTTGCCATCGGCGGAGACGAAGGGCTGACCGGCTTCGGGCGCCTTGAGGATGGTGACCGGCGCTTCCTTGCTGGCCTGGAAGTTCACCGTCTTGTCGTCGGTCATGAAGCCGACCACGATCAGGCTGTTGTCCTTGCAGCGATAGGTGTGGCTGGACTTGAGCATCGGCGGAAGTTCGACCGGTGCTGCATTGGCAAGTTCGGCGTCCATCGGATCGCCGGTGCCAGTGTTCATGGACTCCGGCTCATCCTTACAAGCGGAGAGCAGGAGGACGCTCGCGCCGAGCGCGAGGGCGACGTTTTTGCGGGTGCGAAGGAGTTTCATAGCATGCTTCGTATTGCGAGTCGGAGCGGGCTGGTCAACTCCATTTGCGTGACAATACGGCATTTTTCGGGGTGCTTCGCCTCAGTGCTTGACCCTGCACGGGGAGCGGGTCAATGCAGTGGCATGACAGATGGGGCGGATACCGAAACACTGAGCTTCGAGGAGGCGCTGCGGCGCCTGGAGGCGATCGT
>JAFKLU010000334.1 GCA_017304105.1 Sphingomonadales bacterium | reverse complement strand
CGTCGCCATCGCGCGGACGCTGGTCAAGGATCCGCCGATCCTCATCCTCGATGAAGCCACCAGCGCGCTCGACAGCCGCACGGAGGCCGCGATCCAGGACGTGCTCGGCAATATCGCCGCGCGCCGCACCACGCTGATCGTGGCGCACCGCCTCTCGACCATCGTCCATGCTGACAAGATCATCGTGATGGAGGATGGCCGCGTGATCGAGCAGGGCACCCATGCCGAACTGCTCGCGCTGGGCGAACATTATGCGCAGATGTGGCTGCGTCAGGCGACGGAGCGGATGAACCCGGAAGCAAGCGAAGCGCCGCTGGAGGATGCGGCGGAGTAGGATCTCGCGGTCGGCGCTGGGCGCGGTCAGCCGATCCGCGTCACCATGCCCGGCCGCAGCTTGCCCAGCACCACCCGCATGTCCTCCGGCGCGATGGCCACGCAGCCTTCGGTCGGCTTGGGGGCGCCGTTTTCGCCGATCACCCATTGGTGGAAGAAGATGGCGCTCCCCATGCCGGGCACGGGCGGCGCATCATTGTGGCCGAGCACGATCACGACATCATAGGCCTGATCGTCGCGCGTCATGCGCTCGTGGCTGGTGGTGCGGGGTAGATGCACCGGGCGATTATAGGCCGTGTCGGCCGGGTCATCGCACCAGCCGTCATCCGCGCGAATCCAGCGCCAGGGCAGGGCCGGCGCATGGTCCCGCCCAATCCGGCCGGGGCGCAGCAGCGCAGCCCGGATTGGCCAGTCGCCGAGCGGCGTTGCGCCGTCGCCCTCGCGCTTGTCGGCGGCGGCGATCAGTCCGCCCTTGCCGATCACGCAGCGGCAGGACCAGTCGCCCAGCGTCAGCGTGCCCGTGCGCCCATCGACAAGGATCATAGCTGGTGCCCGGTGCGGTCCCGCTTGGTGGCGAGGTACCGCTCGTTGTGCGGGTTGCTGGGCAGGGCGTGCGGGAGGCGCTCGATCACCGTGATGCCCTCAGCCTCCAGCCCCGCCACCTTGGCCGGGTTATTGGTGAGCAGACGCACCGCGCGCACGCCGAGCAGATCCAGCATCCGCGCCGCCACGCCGAAATCGCGCGCGTCGATCGCGAAGCCGAGGCGCACATTGGCATCGACGGTATCGAAGCCCTGATCCTGAAGCTGATAGGCCCGCAGTTTGTTGATGAGGCCGATGCCGCGCCCTTCCTGCCGCAGATAGAGCAGCACGCCCCATTGCGCCTCGGCAATCTCGTGCAGCGCGGAATGGAGCTGCGGCCCGCAATCGCATTTGAGGCTGCCGAGCACGTCGCCGGTCAGGCATTCGCTGTGCAGGCGCACGACCGGAGGGCTGCCGTCGCGCTCGCCCAGGATCAGGGCGACATGCTCGCGCGGATCCTGCGTGGAGCGGAAGGCGACGATCTCGGCATCCACCTTCGCCTCAACGGGCAGGCGCGCGCGGGCGGCAATCTCAAGCTGAGTGGCATCGCCAAAGGCCGCAATGTCCGCCACGGTGCAGGCCGCCTCCACCGACGCATCGTCCGCGCCAACGAAATAGGCCGGCAGCAGCCCCGCCAGCCGGGCAAGTTCCAGCGCGGCGCCGGCCGCATCCGTTTGCGGCAGCGGCTGCGCACGGAAAGGCCCCTTGAACGGATTGGCGAGGTCGCTGACCGGATCGGCAATGGCCATGGCGGCGGCGGGCGTGTCGGTCCAGCGCTCGCGAGCGATGAGCACGGGGGCCAGTGGATCGCCGGCTTCGCGCTGGTTGACCAGCTTCAGGGTGACCCCCCGCGCGCCGGAAAGGAGGAGCGGCGCCTGCCCCGCCGGATCGAACGCGGCGAGGCTCTCGCGCGTGGCCCCCTCGATCGGCAGCAGCGTCAGCGCGCCGTCCGCCCCGGCGATGCGGATCGGCCAGCCTCGACGCAGCGCGTCGATTGCGCGGGCGGCCGCGCGGGCCTCCATCAGAGCGCGAATTCCGTGATGAGCGGCGCGTGATCGGATGGGCGCGCCCAGCTCCGCGCCGGCTCGATCACCTGATGGCTGATCGC
>JAFKLU010000282.1 GCA_017304105.1 Sphingomonadales bacterium | reverse complement strand
AGGCCGCGCCGCCGACGGGCGCTTCCTCATAGGTCATGCCGGGGATGGCGAGCGCATCCAGCACGCGCTTGGCCTGCGCGGTCACTTCGGGGCCGATGCCGTCTCCGGGCAAGATCGCTACGAGCATGAATGAACCTCTCTATCTGGGACCAGCGGCGCTGCCCTTGCCCAAAGCCCCGCGCTCACGCAACCGCTCTTTTGAGCCGCTCGATCAGCCGCTCACGCGCCGCGAGGATGTCCGCCCGGCGCGGATCGACCAGATTCTGCTCGATGAAATGTCCGGTGAGCGCGAAACCGGCGAGGATGTCGTCCCAACCCGCCTCTCCGCCTTCGATCAGGAAGGGCGGCAAGGGCAGCAGGCGATGGGCGTGGACACCCGCCCCCGCCGCGCTCACCGCGCGGCCGGTGCGTGGACTTACATAGGCAAGGTCCTCCCGCGCGCCGGTCGCGGCACATTCGCTGAGATCCAGCCCGAACCCCTGCTCGGCCAGCACGAGAAGCTCGTAGCGGACCAGCGCCACCGCCCAGCCGCGCGCCGCCGGCGCCGCCTCGACCGCATCGAGCACCGCCGAAAGCGCGGAAGACGCCGCGCACAACATTGCCGGGCATCAGCACCGGGCGCAGTCGGGTGGAGCGGCCACCCTGCACATAGCCCGGAATCAGCCCCGCCTCGGCGGTGAAGCTGCGTACGATCGCGCCATGCTCGCCATGCGGGCGCACGGCGCAGATGATGGCAGTGGTGCTGAGCGTGGTCACCGGGCGCGCCTGACTTGCCGCGCCAAACCGCGAATCGTGGACGAAAGATCGAAGCGGTCGATCAGGAGGGCGGAGGCGGAGGCGGACATGCCGCCTTCATGTCACGAGGCGGCGGTGACAGGACAGCGAAATTGCAGCCCGCCGCGCTCCCGCCGAAGCAGGACCGCTCAGGGCAACGGATCGAGCGATGGCCAGAAGCGCGCGGTCGCGAGCGGCAGGGTCGGAAAGAAGGCAAGGATCGAGTGGATCTGCCCGCCCCAGACCTTGAACGCCTCGAAAGTGACGAGCGAATTGCCCGGCCCGTAAGAGTCCGTGTAGCCAAAGTTCATCCAGAGCATCACGGTGCCGGCCTCTTCGTCCACCGCGGCAACACTGGCGATAATGCTCGGGTGCAGCATGATGTTCTGCTCATAAAGGCCGCAGTCGGCACGCCCGCAGCCGGGGCCCGCCGTCACCACGCCATTCTCGACGCGATAAATGCCATCCGCAAAGGGCGTCTTGGCATCGATGAAGCTGCCGATGCGCAGCCCTTCGGTGTAAGTGAGCGCGGTGCGGATCATGTCCGCGCGGCTCATCTTCTTCCCCGCCGGCACCGGATCGTTCATGCCGCGGATCGGCCCGCCCAGCTCGGTCGGGCGGAAGCGCGATCCCGGCGTCAGGCGCTGCATCAGCGTCTCGATCCCGGCGATCTTGCGGTCCTTCACATAGAGCACCAGCGAATAGAGGATGTGGTTCTGCCCCTCCATGAACGCCACATGCGCGGCGGCCACCTGCTTCGTGGTATCGATATAGTCGTGGCGGAAATTGGTCTTGGTCAGCGCCAGCTTCCACACGCCTTCGCCCAGCTTCGCCGCCTTGCTGTCCTCGGTATATTTCACCTGCGGCGCGGCGAGCGGCAGGCGGGAGGGATCGCGCGCGGCCAGCGCATCGATGTAGGTGGTGACAAGGCCGGTCAGGCAGGCCCGATCGCATGTCTGCGCCGAGGCGGGTGCCGCCGACAGGGCAAACAGGGCCAGACATGCAAGCGACGCGACGAGCTTTGCCGACGCCCATTGGCGCAGAAGAACCATACCCCCTCCATCTATCTCGTTTTCGCCGATGCAGCGCCCGGCGTGATGCGAGAGTGCGGGAGAGGATGCCGCAGCGTCAAGCCATGAGCGGCAGGGAATGTTGAGAGTCGACGGGAAAGGTCAGCGGCCGCTCAACTGGGTCGCTGCCCTGCTTTCGAGGGGCGCGCCGCGGGAGCCAATCCGAAGGCGATGCCGGATGCGAAAGCCTCGGTCAGCGCCACCGCCGTTCGTAGCGCCGCCCCATGCCGGTCAGCAGTTCATATTGCGAGAGGCCGGATTGCGCCTCGGCCGTCGGCAGGTCGTATTCCAGCTCCAGCCAGTCGCCCTCACGGAGCTGCGGGGCCGCGTTCACGTCGATGGCGATCAGGTCCATGGAGACGCGGCCCAGCAGAGGTAGCCGCAGCCCCTCGTGCAGCGCCGCGCCCCTGCTCGAAAAGTCGCGCAGATAGCCGTCCGCATAGCCGAGATTGAGCACCGCGACCTCGCAGGGGGCCTGCGCCGTGAAGGTCGCGCCATAGCCCACCGTGTCGCCCGCGCGCACGGTCCGCCGCTGCAGGATCTGCGCATGGGGGCGGACGATCTGCGTGAGATGCGCCGCCGCCTCGGGCCGCGGCACGCCCCCATAGAGGGCCAGGCCCGGCCGCGTCAGGTCGAAGGCATAGTCCGCGCCCAGCACGATGCCGGCGCTGTTCGCAAGGCTCCGCCGCTTGGCGCCGACCACGCCCGCCACCTGCCGGAACAGCGCAAGCTGCGCCTCATTGAGCGGATGATCCTCATCCGCGCAGG
>JAFKLU010000281.1:2050-3660 GCA_017304105.1 Sphingomonadales bacterium | reverse complement strand
CTCCCACGGGGGGAAGCTGGACGGCTGGAGGATCTGCGTGACGATCAGACAGACAGCCCCGGCACAGGGTCATGCCGGGGCTAAATGTTTCTGAGAGGACCAGAATCGTTGATTATTTCAGGCCACGCGCTTCGTCGCTTGGCGGCGGCATGTTGGGCATGGATCCGCCATGATGGAGCGCGACGCGGCCACGGCGGCTCCTGAAGCGCCAGCCGGCGGAGGTGAGTACATAAACATCTTCAAACTCGCCAACGAATAGCCCGGCGGCTTCCTGTGGCGGAACGATATTGTGATGGTTGGACAGCATCGCCACATAGTTTGTGCCGCGCGCCAATTCGTCATTTTCGACATCTATGAGGATGTTGGTGACGATGTGGCGCACGAGCAGCGGCGGACGGTCGCGGAATATGGCCTGCACCCGGTCCCGCCCAAAAAACGGATGATCCGGCTGGAAGGGGCGGGCGAACTCGCAATCCTCGGTGAAAAGGTCCGCGAGCGCTGCATGGTCGCCTTTGTCGGCATATTTTGCAAATAGCAGGGGCAAGCGCGCGCAGTCTCGCTCGATGAGCAGCCTTGTGACGTCGTCCATCAGTCTTTTCCTTCTGCTTCTGCGTCAATTTCAGCAAAGGTTTCATTGGCGATCCGGAAAGAGTCGACGGCGGCGGGGATGCCGCCATAGATGCCGACCTGAAGCAGGATCTCCCGGATTTCCTCGCGACTGAGACCGTTATTGAGCCCGCCGCGGACATGGGCCTTCACTTCACCCTCCCGATTGAGGACCGCCACCATGCCCAGCGTGAGCAGGCTGCGATCGCGCCTGGAGAGGCTCTCGCGGCCCCAGCACCAACCCCAGCAAAATTCAGTGATCATCTGCTGAAGCGGCTCGTTGAACGGACTGGACCGGGCCAGGGCGCGATCGACATAAGCGTCCCCGAGCACGGCGCGCCGCGTCTTCATCCCCGCGTCAAACAATTTCGTTGTCACGATGATTTCCTTCAAAGAGGCAATGATATTCGCGATGACTATCTGCCCCGCCGCGCGCCGAAGGGCAGAGGCGGGGCAAGACGGTCAGCGGTGGAGAGCCTCGTAAACGGCATCGATCAAGCGACGCGCGCGGGGACCGTTTGTGCCGACGGCGTGCATCTGGTTGCAGCAATAGGAGAAGCCCATCTTCGCGTCTGGGTCGCCGAAGCCGATCGAGCCGCCGAGGCCGTGATGGCCGAAGCTCCGTGGGTTGGGGCCCATATAGACGGCTTCCGGCGTGTTGAGAATGACGCCAAGTGCCTGATGATAGGGGCGTTCCTGGAGCAGTTCAGTCTGGTTATGCTGCTCGGTGATCATCCGCTCCAGCTGGGCGGGCGACATGAGAGAGATGCCATCGACTTCACCGACGGTCGCGCCATAGATGCGGGCGACGCCGCGCGCATTGCCGTGTCCCGAACCGCTGGCGATTTCGACTTCGCGCCATTTGGGCGAATTCATCGTGTCATACCAAGGCTGCGACGGGTTTTGCAGGAACGCGTAGGACCGCAGGACCGGGCCGTTCTGCCAGCCTTCCGGCGTGGTCGGCTTTTCCGGCACGGCCTGATCCTTGGCAGCAAAGAGGCGGG
>JAFKLU010000281.1:0-2041 GCA_017304105.1 Sphingomonadales bacterium | reverse complement strand
GAGGCGGGCGCCCGTATTCGGCAGCACTTCTGCAACGTGCGACTGCTGCTCGGCGTTCATACCGCCAATATAATATTCCGCGCCGAGCGGACCGCTGATTTTCTCGCGCAGGAAGCCGCCGACTGTCTTGCCGGTCACGCGGCGCATCAGTTCGCCGAGCAGGAAGCCCTGATTGTGCACATGATAGGCCGCCCGCACACCCGGCTCCCAAAGCGGTTCCTGCACTTCGAGCGCCTTGATATAGGCAGCATAATCATAGAATCCGCCCGGATACATCGTGTCCGTCGTCAACACGGGGATGGCGGCGAGATGGTCTAGGCACCAGCGGACCAGGATCTTCTCCTTGCCGTTCTGAGCAAATTCCGGCCAGTAATGCGCAACCGGCTTGTCGATATCGATCAGGCCAGCATCCACGCACATGTTGAAGGCAATTCCGGTGACGCCCTTGGCGGTGCTCATCATGCACACGGTCGAGCCTTCCGCCCAAGGCGCGGAATGATCGGCCCGTGCCCAGCCGCCCCACAGGTCAACCACGGTCTCGCCATCGACGACGACCGACGTGCCGGCGCCCAGTTCTTCTTCCTCGCGGAAATTTTCGATGAAGGCGTCCACGACCGGTTTGAAGCGGGGATTATACCGCCCGTGAAGCGGGAAGCTTGTGCCGCGTGCTTCAATTGTCTGTTCAAAAACGTCCATTATCGCGTCCTTGTCCTGTCTAGTTCGATTGGGTGATCCATGGGGCATGCCGCAGACCGCAGGGGGGCTTCATTGCGTGGCCAAGGCGTGGAAGGCGCCGCGCCAGAACAGCATGGGTTGCTTGGCCGGACCAATGTTCAGATCGGTGACACGGCCCAGCACGAAATGATGGTCGCCTGCATCGATGACCTGATGGATGTGGCAATCGATCCAGCCGGCGATGCCCGGCAGGATCGGACAGCCATTGGCCGAGTGCAACACCTCCAGACCCGCGAATGCGTTGCCATCCGCGCCAGAAAAGCGGCGACACAGATCCGCCTGATCCTCCGCCAAAATGTTGACGCAGAACTTTCCGGATCTGGCGATTTCCGCCCAGCGTTGGGAGTCGCGGGTCGGCAGGAAGCCCACCAGCGGAGGATCGAGCGAGACCGAGGTGAAGGTGCCGATGACCATGCCGACCGCGTCGCCCTCATCCGACAGGGTCGAGATGATCACCACCCCGGTAGGATAATGGCCGAGTGCGGTGCGAAACTGCCTGGCGTCAATGTCGGGGAAAGGCTCCCGAGCGGCCGTGGCCGCCCGAGAAAGCGGTATGCTCGTCGTCATTATCTGTCTGACAGAAGGTCCGCCCAGCGGCCTTGCGCATAGCCAATGGCGAACAGTTCACGATAGCCATTGTTGGGCGAGTTCCAATAGGTGGAAAGATCGCGCCAATAGCGCTCCATGCGGGTGCCATCGCGGGCCTGACTGGAGCCGATCGTGCGCCACAGCCGATCCTCGACGGCCTTCCATGCGACCTTGCCCGCTGCCGACATGCGCAGAACGATGGAGAGGCAATCGGTCATGTCATAATCGCGACCGCCCAGCGCGACGAGGTCTTCAGACGTGGCGCGGAGGATGCCCTCAGCGGCTTCGACATCGGCCAGCGCGAGCGCGAAGTTGCGCTGAACGTCTGCCACCTGCGCCTGATATTTGAAGCGGGGCACATCGAGCGCGCCCGGCACTCGGGGCGGCTTGGTACGGGCAATATGCTCAAACTCATCGACCGCTGCGAGCGAGCCGCCGACCACTACGGCATTGCCATAGCAGGCTGCGAAGCCGAGTTGGGGCAGGCGGTAGAACGGATTTTTGTGCAGCTCATACCCATAGGTCGTGCCGTTGATGGCGCGCAGGTTCGAGAAGCAGGTCGCCACCACCAGCCGATCGGGAATGAAAGCCTGGCTGAGACGAACCGTCTGCGATCCGCTGCCGCGCAGGCCCATCATGCCATGCCAGTCGTCGAGCAACTCATATTGATCGCGGGGCGCGGCGAAGAACGCGGCCACGGCGAGAACCGCAAGCGCCG
>JAFKLU010000280.1 GCA_017304105.1 Sphingomonadales bacterium | reverse complement strand
AGTCGTCAACGGGCCTTCATGGCCCGGTCGCGCGTGCGGATGAGCAAAGGGCTGTGGCGCTATGTGCCCGGCCGATTGTTCGGGCCGCTGCTGCGGCGCGTGGACGAGGGGCTGATTGCCGGCTCGCTGGAACTGCACCTCCCCAATGGGTCGGTCTGCCTGCTCGGCGGCAGGGCGCCGGGTTTCTCGGCCATCGTGCATCTGGCAAGCTGGCGCGCACTGGCGCGATTGGCGACCTCCGGCTCGACCGGCTGGTATCGCGCTTGGGCGGCCCGCGACTGGACGAGCCCGGACCCGGTGGCGCTCTTCGCCTTGTTCGGCGCCAATGCGCGCTCGCTCGGCAGTGCGGCGCGTTCCTCCGGACTGCCGCGCCTGCTGGGCAAGCTCAAGCTCGGGCTGCGCCGCAACAGTCGGCGCGGGGCAAGGCGGAACATCGCCGAGCATTATGATCTGGGCAACGACTTCTACGCGCTGTGGCTGGACCGCACGCTCACTTATTCAAGCGCGCTGCCGGCCTATCCCAACGAGCCGATGGAGGATGCGCAGCTCCGTAAGATCGACGCGCTGCTCGACCGACTGGATCTGCGCGCTGGCGACCGGCTGCTGGAGATTGGCTGCGGATGGGGCAGCCTCGCCGAACGTGCGCTGGAGCGTGCGGCCGTGGAATATGTCGGGCTCACTTTGTCGAGCGAGCAGCGCGATCATGTGCTCGGCCGCCTCGGCGAGCAGGGGAATGAAGGTCGAGCGCAGGTGCATCTGCAGGATTATCGCGACGTGCGGGGGCTGTTCGATGCGATCGCCAGCGTGGAGATGGTCGAGGCTGTCGGGGAGCGCTACTGGCCCGCCTATCTGCAGAGCATCGCCAGCCTGCTGAAACCGGGCGGACGGGCCGCCATCCAGTTCATCAGCATCGATGACGCGATCTACCCCGCATATGCGGCGCGCGCGGATTTCATCCAGCGTTATGTCTTTCCGGGCGGCTGCCTCATTTCCGAGCGGCGCTTTCGCGAGATCGCCGAGAGCTGCGGGCTGGAGTGGCAGGATCAGACGCGCTTCGGACTCGATTATGCCTGGACGCTGCGCAAATGGCGCGAGCGGTTCGATGCGGTGGTGGATGCGGGGCTGCTCCCCCCGCGCTTCGACGCGCATTTTGTCGATCTGTGGCGCTATTATCTCATGTATTGCGAAGGCGGCTTCATCGGGCGGAGCATCGATGTCTCGCAGGTGACTTTGGTGAAGCCGGCCTGATTCCTTCCCGCTTCTCGGCGGCAGCGGGGCTCAGTCATTGGCGCTCGGCTCCGGCGAGTTGGCGCCGAAAGCCTGGCGAGCCTCCACCTCCGCCCTGATGCGCGCGATCTCCGCCTTCATCAGCGGCAGCTTCTCCTCTTCTTCATCGAGGATCGCGTGGAAGGCCCGGCGCTTCCACTCGGCCTTGCGGGCGGCGCCCGTCACCGGGCCTTCGGGCACCGTGGAGAGCAGGATGTCGATCAGCCGATCCGTGCCGTGGAGCCGCCCCCAGAGATAATCGTTCTCCCGATAGGCGCGGCTGAAGAATGCCCCGAAGGTGTTGAACTCGATGCCGCGCAGCGTCGCGGCCGCGCCGCCCGAGCGGATCGCCGTGGCATCGTCTGGCGAGATGCGGTCGACCTTGATCGGATCATATTCATCGAGCCCTTCGCCCTGCAGCAGGGGCAGCATGGCAATGTCATAATAGGGATAGCCGAGATAGGATTTGAGCACCGCGCGCCGCTGCTCGGCAGGAAGGCGCAGCGCGGCGGCGGCGAAACGCAGGTCGACCAGATCGTCCAGCGAGCGCAGGTCGCGCGCGTCCGAGATTATCTCGATGCAGGCAATCGGATCATCGGCCACCGCCGCGATCCTGGCCCGCACCGGGTCGCCAAACCAGCCGGGAAGTTCCCGCTCGGAATAGAGGCCGATCGCCTCGTAGAGCATCTCCAGCATGGCCTCGCGCGCGCTCTCGTCGCCGCCTTCCTCCTGCTCGCTGGCGATGGACAGGTGGCGCGTCATGAAGCGCAGGCGG
>JAFKLU010000352.1:30818-39822 GCA_017304105.1 Sphingomonadales bacterium | reverse complement strand
ATGGCGCAGCCGATCATCTCGTTCATCAGCGCCTCGCCCTCCGGCGTCAGCGCCAGGCTGTTGCGGCGGCGGTCGGCGGTCGAGCGGCTCCGCATCGCGAGGCCCCGCTCTTCCAGCTCGTCGATGATGGCGACCATGGCGCTGTCGTCCATCGCCACTTCGCGCGCGATCTGCGACTGCGAGCAGCCGGGATTGGCGCTGATGAGCACCATGGTGGAGAGCGCGCCGGAACGCAGGGAAAAGGGCGCATAGGCCGCCATGATGCGGTCCGTCAGCTCGTTGCGAAGCAGTCGCACGCCGGTGCCCACGCCGTTGCGCAGCAGGCCCCAGTCCATGCCGGGCACCTCCAGCCCATCCTGCCCCGTCCGTTTGGCCATCTTGCTTGTCATCCGCACCGCCAATATTTCCTGCGCGAAGCAGCTGTCTGGCGGATCGGGTGGGGCATTTCAATGGTTGCAATCAACAACCATTGCCTCAGGCGGAACAAATCCAGCGCCGGAGGTCAGCCCCTCCCCAAAAGGAGGAGGAGCTTGAGGGAGCGGCTCACTCGAAAAACGCGATGCTCCGGCACTCGATGCTCTCGCGCACATTGGCGCCCGGCAGGCTGTTGTCCCAGAAGGCGGTGTGCGGCGTGCGCCAGCCGACGCTGCGGTCGCTGTCGTGGAACTTGAACATGAGCGCCTCGTCCTTCACCATGTTCGAGAAATACCACCAGCGATGGTCGGGATTGTGGCGGAAGATCGCAGCCGCCATCTGCTTGTCGTCGTCCATCGGCGCGAACATCTCGTCGCCCTGCGGAATCTTGTCGACCACCCAGAGCACGTTGGGCGTGCCCTCATCGTCGCGCACGCTGCGCGCGTCGCACACGGCGAGCGGACATTCCTGCGGCGGCGGCGAGAAGGTGCGCCAGAAGCTGGAGATGATGAAGCGCTTGTAGCCCGGCCCGTCCGGCCGGGCCTTGGCATAAGCGCGCTCGGCCGCGGCCGGCTGCCGCCCCGGTTCGGTGTCGACATGCACCTCACCCGCTGCGGGCTGGATGCCGCCATAATGGCGATACGGTCCCTCGCTCTTGGGCTTGGCAATGTCACCCGAGGTGCGGATCATCCAGCCCATGGGTACAACGAAGCTGGCGCCGTAGGCCTCCTGGACATAGCGCGCCACCTCGGCCTGATATTTCGCCTCCACCTCGCTCTTGTCGTGAAAGTCGTTCACGGCGGTTGGCGCATAGAGCAGGCGGAAGCCGTGCGTATCGAACGAGAAATGGTCGCGAATGGCGCGTCCGTCCCGGATCGTCGTCGGGAAAGGGCCGTAGCGGCCGGTGTTCACCTCAACCCCTGCCGAGACGAATCGGCGGTTGATGTCAGGGCCCGGCAGCAGATAATTAAGCTCGGTCCGGACCGAGCGGACTTTGTCCTCGATATCGAGCGCCGTCGTCGCCATGCCTCTCCCTCTCCTTCCAATTTTTTTGGACTAACTCAACGTCACTATGACAGGCGGCGAGCGCGTTGCAAGCGCGAGCGCGGCTCACGCCCCGCCGGAGACGCGGGCAATGACTGCCTGTTCATACCGCAGCGGTAGATTGAACGAACATTTTTCGGCCTCCCCTTGGCGAACGGGCGCGGCGCTGTCATTCCCATGGGGAATGTCTTCGAAAGCTAATGATCACAGGGAGGGGCCAGCGCCCGCCGAGCCAGGCGAGGAGGGGCTGCGCCGCGCCCGGGTGACGGCGATCGTCGTCGCGGCCACCATGTTCATGGTCGGGCTGGACAGCACCACGCTCGTCACCGCCCTGCCGCGCATGGCCATCGACTTCGGCGTGCCGGCGACGACGCTCAGCACCGCCATCACCATCTACATCATGGTCTCGGCGGCCCTGCTGCCGGTCAGCAGCTGGATCGGCCAGCGCTTCGGCTCGCGGCGGGTCTTCACCACGGCGATCGTCGGCTTCGCCCTCTCGTCCGTCTGCGCCGGCCTCTCGGCCAGCCTGCCGACGTTCCTCGCCGCGCGTGTCTCACAGGCCATGTTCGCATCGCTGATGATCCCGGTCGGCAACATCGTGCTGCTCACCATCACGCCGCGCAGCTATCTGGTAACCGCGATGACCATCAGTTCGACGCCCGCGCTGATGGCGCCGGTGCTGGGCCCTCCGGTGGGCGGCTTCATCACCACCTTCCTCAACTGGCACTGGGTGTTCTTCCTCAACGTGCCCACCGCGACGCTCGCGCTGATCGCGGCGCTGCGCTTCATCCCGAACATCCACGCGGCGGAACGCACGCCCTTCGACTGGAAAGGCTTCGCGCTCACCTCCGGCTTCCTCTGCGCCCTCATCGCCGGCCTTGACAGGATTGCGCACAAGGGGTCGGCGCGGGAATTGGGCGCGCTGCTGCTGATCGCCGCCGTCAGCCTCGGCTATTTCGCCTTCAAACATGCCCGCCGCGCCCCGCATCCGATCGTGCCGCTGCGGCCGCTGCGCTACCCCTGCTTCTTCATCTCGACGATCGGCGCGGGCACTTTCGTGCGCATCGCCTTCATGGGCCTGGGTTTCACCCTGCCGCTCATGTTCCAGATTGGCCTCGGCCTCAGCGCCTTCCATGCCGGCCTGCTGCTGCTCGCGCAGAATGGCGGCGACCTGCTGCTGAAAAGCATCGCGCCCAGGACGCTGCGCCGCGTGGGCTTCCGCGCCGCGCTGGTGAGCGGATCGGTCATGATCGCCGCCTCGATGATCGTCTGCGCCTTCCTCACCGTTTCCCTGCCCTTCCCCGCCCTGTTCGCGATCATGGTCGCGGTCGGTATGGCGCGCTCGGTGCACATGACCGCGATGATGTCACTGCGCTTCGCCGACATGCCGCAAAGCGAGATCGGCGGCGCGACCGTGCTCGGCAATCTCATCCAGTCGCTCTCGCAGGCCTTCGCCATATCCGGCGTCGCGGCCTTGCTCGGCATTCTCGCGGGCGATGCCGATGCGCCGAGCATGATGGACTTTCGGATCACCATCCTGATCCTCGCCGCCTTCGCCGTCGCCTCCGCCCCGCTGTTCGCGCGGCTGGCGAGGGACGCGGGGGCGGAACTCACCGGCAAGGTGCAGCGCGGGCTCAGGGAGATGCGGGAGGAGGACGAGCGGCTGAGCTGAAGCGGCACGCAAGGGCGATGGTTGAATTTCTCATCGGCTTGCCACCTCCCCGCCCCTGTCTTACATTCGCCCGATGCACGCCCAGCCCCTTCCGGACGATCAGAACTGGTCCTCCAGCGGCCTTGGCCGCAGCGAGGCAATCAACCAGTGGCGGGACTGGGCGGCGAGCACGATCGCGCCCATTGACGTGACCGTCTACGAGACCGACGATTTCGCTGCTCGCTGGTCGAGCCGGGGCGTGGGACAGCTCCGATTGCTGCAGCTCCATGCGCCCGCCCAGCGCGTCGTCCACTGCGGCGATGGGAGCGCGGGGCGCGCGACGCCCTCGATCCAGCTCGTCTATGCCCGGCGCGGTACGCTCCGCACCCTGATGGCGGGCAAGCGCTTCTCGGTAGAGCCGGGGCAGTTCGTGCTGCTCGACAATACCCGCTTCTACCAGATGGAGATGGACACGGCGCATGAGGCGGTGGACCTCATGATGCCGCAGGGCTGGCTGGAGAAATATCTGCCTGACCCGGAGGCGCTGCTTGCACGGCCGATCTCGGCGCGGACGGGGTGGGGTGCGCCGCTCGGCACGCTGCTGGAGACGATGATCGTCGGCCTCGACGAGAGCCCCCTGCCCCGCCCGCTGATCGCCGAGCAGGTCGGCGCGCTGCTCGCGCTCGCCACCGGATTCCACGAGCCTTCGCCAAGCCGCCATCGCGGCCAGCTCGCCCGCCAGATCTTACGCCGGATCGAGAGCGACTATGCCGACCCGGAGCTGAGCCCGGAGCGCATAGCCAACGACCTCGGCATTTCGCGCCGCTATCTGCAGGCACTGCTGGCAGGGGCCGGCACCAGTTTCGTGCAGGAGCTGAACGCCACCCGATTGGATCGTGCCAGCGACCTGCTAACAGATCCGCGCGCGGCCAGCCTGTCGCTGGGTGATGTCGCCTGGCGCTGCGGCTTCCTCGATCCGGGCTATTTCGCGCGTCTGTTCCGCAAGCGCTTCGGTGTGACGCCGAGCCAGTGGCGGAATCGCTGCCTTCGGCACTGACCCGTCCCAGCCTGAAACAATGGCCGGTTAACAAATATTTATAATTCCTCACTTCGTCAGAAAATTCTGTAGGGGGGCTCGGCCGACCCGGCGAATATCATCGTTTTTCGTGGGACAAGTCCAACATGAGCAAAACCCGTTATCTCGCCGTCCCGGTGGCCGCCGCTGCGGCAACTGTAGGCGCCGGCCAGGCTGAAGCCGCCGTCCTTATCACGCAGAACTTCTCGGGTCTGACCGTCGCGAACGACACTGACAGGTTCGAAATCAACATCGGCGGGAATAGCACCGCCCAATATGTTTTCCGCGGCGGATCGAACGGCAAAGCCTTTCTCTCTCAGAATGACGGCCTGTCCGAAGTCGGCGACTATTCGGCTGTTGCGAGCATCGACTCGAGCGGAAGCTACTCCAACGAAGTGAAGACCGGCGGCAACGGCTATACCGACGGTTACTTCCACCTCAGGTTCGCTCTCAATGGCACGACCACCTATGGCTATGCGGCCATAAGCGCCGAGGGCTACAGGCTGGATTCCATCACCTATGAAGCGCCAGTTCCCGAGCCGACGACCTGGGCGCTCATGATCCTCGGCTTTGGCGCGACCGGCGCAGCACTGCGTCGCCGCCGTCAGTCGGCGGGGCTCGTCAGCGCATAACAATAATGCACGCTGGTCATGCGATGCGCGGCCTCGCCGCGTATCGCAAGGCCGATCGTGTCGCGATTGTCGTCGGCACAATCGAACCGGAAGGTCTTGCAACCCCACTCGACAGCCGCACGCGTAGTATCGGCGAGCAGGAGTAGGTTGGCCCATCCCCGCCGCCATCGCGGCGCGACCACATTAGCGACAATAGTGACCTGGCCGTGGTTCCAGTTCAGCAGCAGGGCGCCAGCGAGCGCACCGTCAATCATCAGCGCACGTGACATGGTGAAGCTGATCGGCGCGCTGTCCGGGTCTTCATGCCGCGCCTGTTCGAGCAGGCGCCGGATATGCGGCGGTGCCGCGCGAAACTCGATCGACACGAGCCGCGCGACTTCCTCCAGCGGAACCTCGGCAAGGGTCACTGTCTGGACATCGGGAGAGATGCGCCCACGCGCCCTCATGCGTGCGATCAGGCCGCCGACATGCGCGTCAAAGCTGGGCGTATCCGCCTCGAAATGCAGTTGGCGCGCGCCGGCCCCGAAACCGCAAGCCCGCGCGAACGCCGCAGCCTCGCTGCCCTCCTCCAGCGCCTGGGCCACCCACAGCCTATCCGCCTCGCCCCGCGCGCGATCCACGAGCGCTCTCACCAACGCGCGTCCAACACCCAGCCGACGACTATCTGGCAGCACATGGACCATCATCGGAAATCCGGCCGGGTTGCGCCAGCCTCGCCAGCTCAGACCGCCCGCGCCGAGAAGCTTGCCTTCCGCATCGCGCGCGACGAAAAGCTCGGCATCCGGCATCGCCATCATCGGCAACAGAGCGAGGCAGGCCGGCAGGGCCGATTGGTCGGCCGGCCCAATAAGGCACGTCAAGGAAACACCTGCATGATCGAAGCGAAGGCGAACCCGGTCCTAGTGGTGGGGCTGGCCGGGGTCAATTGGACGGACCTGGTCGCGCGGCTTACGGCGCAAACCTTGCCCATCCTCGCCAGCGTGCTGCGCAGCGGCGCAGCCGGTCCGCTGGTTGCTCCCGGTCCCGTTGTCGGCGCGGCTCGCTGGGCGACGCTCGTCACGGGCCTCTCCGCGACCGATCACGGCGTTATCACCCCCACGGAGCCGTGGGCCGGCGGCCTGAGACCAACCAGCGCCGCCTCATGGCGGGTCGCTCCCTTATGGGCCCGGCTTGCACAGGCGGGATTGCGCACCGGTTCGGTCGGCTGGCCTGCGAGCCGGCCCGGAGCGCACTGGCCGGGCGATCACGTCGATGATGGCTTTGCCATTGCCAACGGGATGACCTGGAACGACTGGGCCATGGCCCCCGATGCCGTGCCACCTGCCTTGCGCGAGGATTTGCGCGCGGTGCGCATGCACCCGCATGACGTAACCGGCGACATGCTGGCACCCTTCGTGCCCGCGCTCGCCAGCATCGATCAGACGCGCGACCATCGGCTGGTGACGCTCGCTATCGCCCTCGCCCGGCTATCGAGCGAACATGCCGCTGCGCTCGAACTGCTTGGCAGCCAGTCCTACGAAGCCTTCTTCGTCCAGCACGACTGGCTCAGTGACATCACCCGCACCTTCGCCGGCGCAGCGCCGCCTTATGCCGGCGTCGTGAATGCGGCATGGACCCTGCTCGATCAGCTGATCGGGCGCCTTCTGACGGTCGCCGCAGACCGGACTGTGCTCCTCGCCGGGCTGGGCGAGGGCGGTGAGCCGGGCGTGCTGATCGCCGCCGGCCCCACCATCGCGCCCGGCAAGATTGCAGGCGCGACGCTGGCCGATCTCGCGCCCACCATCCTGCGCTGCCTCGGCCTCGCGGACCCAACGCTGCCGGGCCGTGCGCTGTTGCCGGGCCCATCGACGTCACGCTCCCTGCCCCCGGCGGCACCCCCGCACGCCGCGCCCCCACACAATGCGGACGATCTTGCCCGTGTCGCGGCCCTCGGCCTTCGTCCGCCGGTGGCGAAAGCCGCCATGCAGGCACGCCATCTCGGCGTGCAGGCCGAGGCGCTCCTGCTGTCCGACACCGCGGCGGCGCGACGGCTCGCAGAGGAGGCTCTGGCGCTCGCACCCGATGACGTGCTCCCGCTCGGCGTGCTGGCCGCCGCGTCTGTGCTCGCAAATGAGGTCGAGCTGCTGGAGCCGCTCGCCGACCGGCTGACAGCGCTGGCACCCGACCATCCCTGGCTGCCGCTGATCGAGGGTGCCCGCCATGTGCTGCGCGGCGATGCATCGGCCGCCCGACCGCATCTCACCCTCGTCGAACAGGGCGACCGGCCGGACCTCACCCTGCGCGCCGGCATGCTCTGGCTGACCGCCGCTCGCCCGTCCGATGCGGAGCGTTGTGCACGCCGCGTCCTGTCTGCGCGCCCTGGTCACGTCGACGCCCTCGTCCTGCTTGCCCGCTCCCTCGCGATGCATCCTGCGGAGGCGGAAGCGACATGGAAGTCCGTGCTTGCGCTGGACCCTGCCAGTCCGATCGCGCGCGAGGGGCTCGGGCATTTGCTCCGCCGGCTCGGCCGCTCGCACGAGGCCGACGCGCTCGAGGCGGCCGGCTAGTCAGCACCGTCCCCACTTCCCGGACAATCGCGCCTGCGCTTTTGTCCTGATGCGCTTGCGCGGAAATCCTTTGGGCCGGGTCGGACGACGACTAGCATGAGAAATGTTCACCAGATGCGCCACGCCCGATTCCGGGACGCGTGCGCTCGTTGACGGTGACCTGAGATGAACCCAGGGCAGCCAATCAGACGCCGAAGATGCGCGAGAGGCTGCCCGGCGATGTGAGAGGATAGACTGTGAGCGAACCGATCAAGGGTTTCCCGCTACCAAGCTCGCTGAAAGTCGTGCCGGGCACCGAGGCCGCACAGGCCGCTTACCCCTATTACACCCAGTTCCATGAAGGCGACGATGCGCGCTTCTGGTTCTACAACTCCATGCACTTCCCCGAGCCGATGCATCATTTCGACATGATCACGGCGGAGGCGGCCTATTGCGCGCTCGGATCGTTCAACACGCGCGTGCACGTGCTCCCCACCACCAAGGGCATCGACCACCGCATCATCAACGGCCGCGTGTTCATCGGCGGCGTCGCGGTGACCGATCCGGAGGAGATCGCCGCGCGCGCGGAGCAGTTCCAGCAGCGCGCCTTCTATTATTACGAGCATTGGGAAGAGCTATACGACAAGTGGAAGGACAAGATGCGCGCGCTCATCGCGGACGCGCAGGCCCTGCCCAAGCCATCACTGCCTGATCTGGAGCCGATCGAGACGACGCACACGGGCAAGGGCATCGCGGCCAATCATGATCTGCTCGATACCTACCGGAAGACCATCGAGGGCTACTTCCGGATGTGGCACCACCATTTCGAGTTTCTGCTGCTCGGCTATGGCGCCTATCTGACCTTCTTCGATTTCTGCAAGAAAGCCTTCCCGGAGATCAGCGATCAGGCGATCAGCCGCATGGTCGCGGGCATGGAAGCGGAGATCTTCCGCCCGGACGAGGAAGTGAAGCGCCTCGCCCGCCGCGCGGTGGAGCTGGGTGTCGACGCGCATTTCACCGATGGCATGGACATCGAGCAGGTGTTGGCGCAGCTCGACGCGATCGGCAACAGCGGCAAGGAATGGCTGGCCGAGCTGGAGACGAGCCGCAACCCGTGGTTCAACGTGAACGTGGGCGACGGCTTCTACCATTACCACCGCTCATGGAACGACGACCTGTCAATGCCGTTCGCGGCGCTGCCCGGCTACATCGCCAAGGTGAAGGCCGGCGTGAACATCGAGCGGCCCATGCAGCAGCTCATTGCCGAGCGCGAGCAGCTGGTCGAGGACTATCGCGACCTGCTCGACACGGACGAGGACCGCGCCACCTACGATCAGCTCATCACGCTGGCGCACCGTGTCTTCCCCTATGTGGAAGGGCATAAATTCTATTGCGAGCACTGGTACACGAACCTGTTCTTCAACAAGATCCGCGAGTTCGGCGAGCTGTTAAAGGACTATGGCTTCTTCCCCGAGACAACGGACGTATTCAGCCTGACGCATTATGAGCTGGAAAGCGCGATCATCGACCTGATGCTCGCCTGGTCCTCCGGCTCGGACCCGATCGGGCCGCGCGTCTGGCCTGCCAAGGTCGCCGAGCGCAAGGCGGCGATCAAGGTCTGGGCCGGGCACAGCGTGCCCCCCGCGCTGGGCGTCGTGCCCGA